>JBFILE010000172.1:0-8332 GCA_041599855.1 Thermoplasmatota archaeon | reverse complement strand
GCCCTTGCGGCACCGGTGTACCCGAACCAGGAGATCACGGCCACGGTCTACGCGGGCGATGTTGTCATCGGCACCGGCAGCGACATCCAGACCATCGGCGGATCCGTGGACCCCACGGCCTACGACATCCGGTTCAAGCCCACGAAGACGACGATTCCCGCGACCGACAACATCCGCCTCGTGCTCTCGTCCACGTGGACGGGCACGTACTCGTGGTACATCGAGTCCGAGGGTGCGAGCTGGATGCGGCTCCCGCTCACGGCCGGAGGTGGTGGCGGCGGAGGCGGTGGCGGAACCCCGGATTCCTTCCGGTACTACGCGCACAACTACGCGACCCAGTTCACGTCGAACGGCGCCAGCATCAACATGAACGGGAACCCGCCCACGGGTGAGGCGAGCAAGAACAGCTACTACGCCGCACCCCAGGTCGGCGGTACCGTGGTCACCATGGTGGCCGACGACGCCCTCGCGGCAGGCATCACCCTCGACCCCGCCCTCGGCGCGGTCTTCCACACGTACATCGGCTCGAACGGCATCGCGGGCTCGACCACGCCCGGTGTCGTCACCGAGTACACGGTGAAGGCGGAACTCTCGACGGCGAGCGGGACCCTCCTCGGGTCCGGCAGCCTGACCCGCGCCATCACGGCGGAAGGCGGCAACATCCCGGTTGACGTGCCGATCACCTACTCGGAAGTCGCGGTGCCAGCCGGGGAAACCCTCGTGCTCCGCGTGACCTACACGGGGCCCCAGAACGTGTTCCTCCCGAACCAGGGCATCCGCGGCGGCGGGGAATCATTCCCCATCCACGTCACGGTGAACACCCTCACCGGCGGCGGCGGAGGCGGTGGAGGCGGCGACCCCACGTTCCACGCCACGATGGACACGCCGGCGGAAGGCGCCACGGTCTCGGGCACGATCAGCGTCGGCGGCACGGCCGCCTACCCGGACGCGCCCACCGACGGCAGCACGGACCGCACCTGGTACGGCCGCTACTTCAAGGACGAAGTGAGCACCGGACTCGGCGTCAACACGGCAGAGCTCTCGATGAACGAGCAGGTCCCCGGCCCCGACGAAGGCGATGCCGGCTTCACGTACCTCGACCCCAAGGTCGGTGGCCTGAACTTCAAGTTCACGGCCGACGCGCCCCTCGCCGAGGACCTCGTCCTCGACGGCACGACGCAGGGCAGCGCGACCTCGTGGTTCAACTCGTTCCCCTTCTCGGACCTCGGCGCGAACCCGCGCATGAAGGTCACCGTGACCGCAGGAACCACCTCGAACCCGACCCTCCTCGGCACCGCGTCCCTCACGCAGGACATCGTCAAGGTCGCCGTCATCGACCCCGTGGAGTTCACCGTGCTGTTCGACCTTGCCGCCACCACCGTGCCCGCAGGTGAGACGCTCACGTTCAACGTGAACGCGCAGAGTGTGGACGGCGTCGCCTTCCTGCCCACCACGGGCATTTCGGGCGGCTCCGCGGCACACCCGTGGAAGATGACCCTCCCCGAGGCCACCTCCTCCAACGTGGACCGCTACGTGGATGTGGCCGTGGACGGCGGCATCCCGACCCGTGTCGCGGGTGGAAGCACGTGGACCATGAACCTGGACACGACCGCCCTCTCGGACGGGGTCCACGCCATCACGTCGCGCGCCGTGCAGATCGATTCCGCGGGCACGCACACAAGCGGCAATGACCTCGTCAATGTCACCGTGGCGAACGGCGGGTCCGATGAGAAGCCGACGGCCGCCATCTCGGCAAGCCCCGTGAGCGGCTTTGCTCCCCTGGACGTCACGTTCCAGCTTGACGGCACCGACGATGTCGGCGTCGTCGGCTGGAGCATGGACTACGGGGATGGCTCCTCCGCCGTCACCGGCATCACGCTCCCGGCGGATGTCGTCCACACCTACACGACGGCGGGCACCTTCGTCGCCACGGTCACCGTGACGGACACGGCCGGCCAGACGAAGAGCGCCAGCCTGGCCATCGCGGCCCAGCGGGCTCCCGTCGTGGAACTCACCGTGAGCGGCCCCGGACTCGCCCCAACGACGAGCCAAGCGGCTGATGTGAGCGGCATCGGTGACTGGAGCGCATGGACCGCGGCCCACGACTTCACGGGCGCCGCAGCCGGTGTGTACACCGTGACGGCCTCGTGGTTCTACGATGGTGAGAACAGCGTCACCGACACCATGGAAGTCATCGTCGCAGCGCCGGGCATCCCGGTTGCGCGCGTCACGAGCCCCGCCGAAGGCGAGACCGTGAAGGGCGATGTCCGTGTCACCGGAACCGCGGCCCTCGAACCCGAAGAGTCCGGCAGCGGCACGACGCAGGCGAGCAGCAGCCCGCCCGTGTTCCCGGCCGACCCGTACGGTGCCCTCGTGAAGGCACTCCGGGAAAGCGGTCACCACGTGGTCGACCGCGACTCGTACGTGCGCGCCGGTGGCGAACATGGTCTCCTTGATGCCATCACCACCCTTGCGGCTGCCACGGCGACGCCGCTCACGACGAGCCAGCAGGCCCGCCTCGTGGACACCATCGCGCCCATGAAGCCGAGCGTGAACAAGGCGCTCGCCCATGTCGTGTACGCGGTGGCGGACGCCACCGTCCTCCGTGAGGCGGCCTTCGCCGGCCTCGACGCGGACGAGATTGCGCTCCTCCTCACCGAGCCGACGGCGCAGGCCAAGCTGATTGAGCGGGTGGACCTTGTGAAGCTCGTGGATGCATCCGCCCTCATGGCGCGCGCCTCCATGGATGTCAAGGATGTGCTCGAAGCCCGCGGCCGCCTCGCGAACCGCGCGGTGCCCATGGCTCCGGCACTCATCGATGTCCCCGGCCTCGTGGCCATCGACCCCGTCGGAACGGCAACCTCGTACGCGGGAACGTACTTCGTCACCATTGATGTGGGCGGCGACGACCTGTACACCGGGAACGCCGGCGGAATGGTGGTCGGCGCGGCCCTCGCCCTCGACGTGGCAGGGAACGACGTGTATGCGCACAGCGGGAACCCGGCTGCGGCGGACGTGAATGTCCAGGGCGTCGGTCTCCTTGCGGTCGGCATGCTCCTCGACCTCGCGGGTGACGATTCGTACTCTGTCACCATGCCCCTCCAGGCGGGCATCGCAGGCACCCTCGTCAGCCGCCTCGCCCAAGGCGCCGGAACGGCCGGCGTCGGCGTGCTCCTCGACGCGGGCGGGAATGATGTGTACACCGCGAACGTGGGCGCGCTGCCCGCGTACACCTACACGTACTTCGAAGGCGCGCAAGGTGCCGCCATCGGAGACTCCGGGTCCGTCGGCATCCTCATCGACATGGATGGGAACGACCAGTACGCGGCCGACCTCCGCGCCGGCGCCAAGCAGGGCCGGACCACGGGCGCGAACTACCAGCTCGGGGCCCTCGTGGACCTGGGCGGTGTGGACGCGTACAGCGACGGTCGCCTCCAGAACAGTTTCAGCGGCAACGTGGAAGTGAAAACCTCGCTCTCATACTTCCTCGACACGGACCCGCGCGCACCCACCGTGATCATCACGGCCCCGGGTGACGATGCCTCCGTGGCCGGCATCGTGACCGTGACCGCGGAAGCGTCCACGAGCGCGAACACCTACAAGAAGCCGAACCCGAACGTGCCGGACCAGTTCCCGCCGACGCTCCTTGCGACCGTGGACTGGTACGTGGATGCGGAAACCACGCCGCGGGCGACGGTCACCGGGCCCGCCCGGACGACCCGCACCTTCAGCGCGAACCTGGACCTCTCCACCCTCAGCGGCACCCACGTGCTCCGTGTGGTCGCGACCGATGTTGGTGGACGTGCGAGCGAGGCGGCGGTGACGGTCAACGTGGACAACAACCTTCCCCCGGTGGCCTCGTTCACCCCGCCCACGGACGTGGTTTCCGGGACTGCGGCTGCCTTCACGGCAACCAGCGCGGACCCGGAACTGGACACCATCGTGCGACACACATGGACCTTCGGCGACGGCACCCCTGCCGCCACCGGCAACAGCGTGATGCACACGTACACCACGGACGGAACCTTCTCGGTCACCCTCGAAGCCGAGGACGCGAAGGGCGGCATCGGCACCGTCAGCCACGATGTCGTGGTCGCCGACGGAATCGCGCCCACCATCACGAGTCGACTCGTGTCTGCGGCAACGGCCACGACGGCCACCATCGACTGGACGACGGATGAGCCCTCCACGGGCGAGATCCGCTACTCGACCGGCGCCGGGCCCGAGGACACTGTGAGCTCCGGAACCCTCGCCACGAGCCACAGCCGGACGCTCACCGGACTCACCTTCGGCAGCGAGTACACGTACCGCATCACCATGACGGACGCGAGCGGGAACTCGGCATCCAGTGCCGATGCGACCTTCAACACGGCGCAGCTCGCGAATTCGCAGGTGAACGCACCCTCCCTCACCGTGCCCGCGCGCGGCGCGCCCGGTGAAACCGTGAGCGTGACGGCGAGCGCCACCGACAGCGACCCCGGCGACGAACTCGTCATCACCCTGAACTGGGGCGACGGCGCATCGAGCACGAGCCCGGCCCTCGCAAGCGGCGAAGAACACATCTTCACCCACACATACGCGGCGCCCGCGAGCGTGACCCTGACTGCGACCGCGAAGGACCTCGGGGACGCGACGAGCCCCGCCACCACGGCGGAACTCCTCGTGAACCGGGCGCCCGGAATCACCTCCGCCGCCGCGGCACCCGCCGCGGCCAGGGAAGGCGAGGCGGTCACCTTCAGCCTGACCTACACGGATGGCGATGGAACCGAGCCGACCCGTGTGGACGTCCTCATCGACGGTGTCGCCCAAGCGATGGCCGCCGGCAGCGGGGATGTGGCCACGGGCCGCGCGTACACCTACAGCACTGTCCTCGGAGGCGGCGTGCACACGGTGGCCTTCGAAGCCGAGGACGGCCTCGAAACCGCGACGGCATCCGCACCCGATGTGCGGGCGAACAAGGCGCCGCGCCTTGCCGGCGGAGGCGTCAGCCCGGACCGCGGGAACAGCCAGACCGAATTCGTGTTCAGCGTGGTGTGGAGCGACCCCGACAACGAACCGCCGGCGGAGATGACCCTCATCCTCGACGGTGTGCATCATGCGATGGACTTCGCCGCGGGCGACCGTGACTACGGGAAGGGCACGGTCCTCGAAGTGGCCCTCACGGGCATCGCGAGCGGCGACCACGCGTTCCGCTTCGTCGCCTCGGACGGTATCGACGACGCCGAGCACCCGAGGACCACGGTCCTCGGCGGGCCCCTCGTCGAGAACGTGGCCGGTGTCTCGGTGACCATGGGGGGCATCACGAAGGCCGCCACGTGCGACGACGTGCAATGCGGCACGTGGTACGCGGACTTCGACACACGCTCCATGCCCGATGGGGTGCAGAGTGTCCAGGCGACGGCGAGCGACAACGGCGAACCCGGACCCACGAGCACGCGGAATGCGGTCACGGACAACGTGCCCAACGCGGACTTCGAATGGACGGGCCCCGTCACCACCCTCGACCCGGTGAGCTTCACCGACCTGTCGAATGACCACGAAGGCGGCATCGCGTCATGGGTGTGGGACTTCAACGGCCACGGGGCATCCGCGGTGCAGAGCCCGTCCTTCACCTTCCCGGCGAAGGGCGCGCAGCCCGTGACCCTCACCGTGACTGACGATGAAGGCCTCACGGGATCCACCACGAAGACGGTCTTCGTGCAGAACCTGCCGCCGACCGCGGACTTCGGGTTCACTCCCACGAGTCCGACCGCCGGCGAAATCGTGTCCTTCACGGACAGTTCCTCGGACCCTGACGGCACCATCGTGTCGCGGGCATGGGACTTCGACAACGACGGCATCACGGACGCCACCGGAGCCGGCGCCAGCCACACCTTCCCGAGGAGTGGCACCTACACGGTGACGCTCACCGTGACCGACGACAACGGCGACACGGGAACGGCAGCGCTGGACGTGACCGTCCTCAATGTGCGCCCCGACGCGGTCCTGACTGCGACGCCGCTCACGGCCGAGACGCTCACGGACATCCTGTTCGATGCGGGCGGGTCCACGGATGACGACGGCGACATCGTGCTATACCGGTACGACTTCGGTGACGGCGCGACCCTGGACACCGCGGCATCGTCCGTGACGCACCAGTACGCGGACGGCACCACGGTGTACTCGGCAACCGTCACGGTCGTGGACAATGAAGGCGCCGAGAGCTTTGCGGCCTCCGCCGTGGACGTCACCATCATGAACCGCGCACCCGTCGTGGACTTCGTGGTGGCCGGCCATGACGCAGACGACCGCCGCATCGTCACCTTCCAGGACGGGACCACGGACCTTGACGGAACCGTGGTCGGCTGGCTCTGGGACTTCGGTGACGGCGCAACGAGCACGGATGCGAACCCGACCCATGCGTATGCGGTCGTGTCCACGTACGAGGTCTCCCTCACCGGAACCGACGACGATGGCGCAACCGCGACACGGACGCACACGGTCAACATCCTGAACACGCCGCCGGAAGCGGCGATCGGAGTCGACGTCACGGAAGCCCTGACAGGAGTCGACTTCACGTTCGATGCAACCGGATCGACCGACGTGGACGGCACCGTGGTTGCGTACCTCTTTGACTTCGGGGACGGCACGCCCGCGGTGTGGAACGGGGATGCGGCCCCGACGCACGCGTATGCGGATGACGGCCCCTACACGGTGACGCTCACGGTGCGCGACGACAATGGCGACATGAGCGAGCCCGCAACGCTGGACGTCACGGCGCTCAACCGTGCCCCGACGGCGGCATACACGGCCGGACCCACCCCCGCGGACCGCCTGACCACCGTGACCTTCACGGACGCATCGAGTGATGCGGACGGCACCATCGTGGACCGGCACTGGGACTTCGGCGACGGCAGCACCGCAAACGGCGCGGTGGTCACCCACCGGTACGCGACGGCAGGCCTGCACACGGCCGCGCTCACCGTGACCGACGATGACGGGGCAACCGCCACCGCGGAGGCCATCATCAATGTGGTGAACCTGCCGCCGACGGCCGCGTTCACGTACACGCCGAAGACCGCGATCACGAAGCTGAATACCGTGACCTTCACGGATGCATCCACGGACGTGGACGGCGGCATCGTGAGCCGGGCATGGGACTTCGGGGACGGCACGAGCGGTCAGGGCAGTGTGGTCAACCACAATTTCCCGGGTCCCGGTACCTACACGGTGGTCCTGACGGCGACGGACAGTGACGGCGCGACGGCCACGGCCTCGGCCACCATCAGTGTCTCGAACCTGCCGCCGAAGGCGTGGGGAACGATCCGACCCATCTACAGCCAGGGAACGGTCGAGTACGCCGACACGAGCACGGACGCGGACGGCGCCATCGCCTCGGTCCACTGGGACTTCGGTGATGGTGCGACCGCCACGACGCCGAGCGGATCGCACACGTACGACGAGGACGGCATCTACACCATCACCCTCGTCGTGACTGACGACCTCGGCGCTCCCTCCGAGAAGCGGTTCGCCGTGTTCGCGGATCGGGTGGCACCTGTCACCACGGCCACGGTCGTGGGCCTGGAAGTCACCCCCGGCCTGTTCAAGAGCACGGTGCGGGTGGACTTCACGAACTACGATGCGTTCACCGGACGTGTCTCGAGTTTCGTGAGTGTGGACAACACGCCCATCCAGAGCCGCACCAGTGTGACCGTGAGCGGGGCAGGTGCCCACAATGTCCGGTACTTCAGTGTGGACCGCGCCGGGAATGTGGAGGAAGCACGCATCCTCTCGTTCACCATCGACGATGTGGCACCCCAGGTGGCCATCACGTCGCCGGAGGACGGCCCCACGATCCTGGGATTCACCCTGAAGGGCGCCGTGGCCGGGAGCGCGAACGTGACCGCAACGGCGGAGGATGCGACCACCTCGATCACGGTGGTGCGCTTCCTCATCGATGGCGGCATCGTGAAGGAGCAGACGACCGGACCGTACTACTACGAGTGGGACGCGACCGGATTCGAGCCGGGCGAGCACGAGATCCGGGTGGAAGCCGTGGATGCCGCGGGCAACCTCGGCAGTGCCACGCGTGTCGTGAACGTGGTTGGAGCCCCCGTCATCGCGGTGCCCCTGGAAGCGGCGCCGGAACCGGAGCAGCCGCAAGCGCCCGTCGAGGGCCCCGGCATGTCGGAACAGCCGGGGCAGCCTGGTCAACCCGCCGCGCCCGATGCGGAAGTCCCGGAGAAGGACGACGTCGAGTGGCGGTGAACCGCACAGGTTGAAGGAAGGAATGAATGAGCGAATGAATGCGGGCGGGGAATGGCGGCGTGGGCCGCCGGGCCCCGCCCCGGCT
>JBFILE010000171.1:0-8343 GCA_041599855.1 Thermoplasmatota archaeon | reverse complement strand
TCCTCCCCTTCAAGGGCGCGTTCCTTGCGTTCGTTGCATTCATCCTCGCCCTGATCCTGCTCCTTCCGGTCGTCGTGCTCTCCGTGGGAGCCGTCCTTGGACTTCCCACGGGCGCCACCATGCTGCTCTTCATCGCCATCGTGCTCGGGAGCGCCATCAACATCCCGCTCGGCGAGATCCGCAGCGACATCATGGTTGAACCCGTCGAATCGCCGGGTGTCCTCCTGAAGTGGACGGCCCGGTTCGTCCCCATCGTGGATCGAAAGGCCACCCTCGTTGCCGTGAACGTGGGCGGCGGCCTCGTGCCGTTCGGTCTCACCCTGTTTTTCCTCGCCACGCTCCCTGTTGCGGTCGCAGGCCTCGCCCTCGCAGCAGCCGCCGTGGTCATCGTGGTCGTGAACCGGACGTCGCGAGCGGTGCCCGGGGTCGGAATCACGTTGTCTCCGCTTGTGCCGGCGGTCACCAGCACGTTGGTCGGTGCCGTCCTCCTGCATGCGTGGACGGGGGGATTCGCCCACCTCGCACAGGTCACGTTCATTGCCGGCGTCCTCGGCGTCGTCATCGGGGCCGATGTGATGAATCTCCCCCGCGTGGGCCGCCTGGGCGCACGTGTCGTTGCAATCGGTGGCGCCGGAACGTTCGATGGCATCTTCCTCACCGGTGTGCTCGGCGTGCTGTTCGCGGCGCTGTTCATGATGTAGCCCTTGCGAGGGTCCGTGCGTGGGCCGGGCACTCGCTTCACTTCCGATCCGCGATGCCGGACCATGACCCACCGGACGCGGATGGCAGGGCATCGGATGCGCCCGTCAGGAAGTTAGCTGGAAAAGGTCATATGGTGTTGTCCTGATGTGGTCCGTTTTTCGGTTTGTTCGGCAATGGGCAGCGAAACGAACGACATGGATGAACGTGTTCCCGTGTTGGTATCCCGTCAAACGGGATCATGGGGGGCTTCAGCCTGCACACCGGTTCCAACACGCATCAGCGCGCACTCTCGATCGCCGTCGCTTGTCTCTTCCTGACGACACTCCTGCCTGTGACGAGCGCGAACCACGCATGGGGACTCGACCATCCCGCGTACTTCGACGACTTCAACAGCTGGCCGCTCAACTACGAAGTGGACCACTGCTATGCATGGTCGTGCAGCGACTGGGTCGACTACCCCAACTACGCGCCGTCCCGCTACCGGTTCGCAGCGGACGGGTCGGATCGTGTCGTCGCCAACCTGGCCAACTACGGCGCATCCGACAGCACCGTCTACTACACGCCGGCGGCCCACGACGGCTACCTCACGACATCAACAGCGGGCTCATTCCACATCCGCATGAAGTCGAGTGAGAACGACACGCGGAGTGCAGCATTCTACCTGACGGATTCCGCCAAGATCGCGAGCGCCGGCAACATCCCGTACTACTTCCAGTCCATGGTGTATGTGGAACTCGGGACGTTGGGCAACATGTGGGCGCGCTCGTCGGGCGGCAGCAGGCTTCTCGGCGAGTATTCGCCGGACGAATGGGTCACCATCGACGTGGACTTCGGCGGCGGGAAATACGACGTCTGCGTGAACGGCAACCCCGTCCAATTCGACATCCCCTACTATTCCAATCCCACGGGCGCCATCGACACGGTGGCGCTGTTCGCGAGCGGGTCCGTGGCCCGGGACGCGGACGCGCGATGGGATGATGTGGTCTTCGTGCCCGAGGACCAGAACTTCTGCCTCGACACGATTCCCGAGGAAGGGACGCAGGACTTCTGGAACTTCTCGGGCGTCGGCGACATGTACTCCGACGACCAGATCCACAGCGCAGCCGTGGATGCCTTCATGGATTGCACGAAGGAAGTCAACGCCCAAGGCCTCTTCCGGTACCCGTATCACGGGTGTCCGTACACGGTCGCCGAGTTGGAGGCCATGATCCGCGAGAAGATCGAGGACGGCAACGCCGAGCAGAACTCGGTGCTGCCCGATGTCGTGCGCCCCACGAACGAGGCGCCCGCCATGATTCCCCGACCCGCCACCTTCCAGGACACCCTCGACGGGGTCGACGTTCCCACGCTCACGCCCGTGGACGGTCCGGCGATGCCGTACAAGTCCGTCCCGGAACCGGTGGCCGGACCCGACCTCCCCCCCGTACCCGAAGTCCGCTTCCTCAAGGGGCCGGACTTCGAGATGCCGGACCGACCAGGAATCAAGGCGGAACCCGTCATCATCACGGCACCCGAGGTGCCGGCAACGGAGTCCGTCGTGATCCCCCTCCGCGACCACGACTTCACCATGAACTGGACCGTCAGCATGACCCTTGAGAAATTCCTCGAGATGCTGACCCCCGTCGTACCCACGACGCCCTCGGTCCAATCCCAGACCGGCCCCACGGTGGGCAGCCTCATGCCGGAAACGAGCGCAGGAGCGCAAGGCACCGGCCAATTCACGCCGAACCAGTTGACCATCCTCGACCACGTCGCCCATGAAGCCGGCATCCAACCCCTCAGCGAGCGGGACCCGACCACGTTCACCGTGAGCCCGGATGCCGAAGCCGCGCCGCCGCTCGATTCCGACGCGTACGCCGTCTGGGTCCAGGAACGCAACGACCTCATCAACTACCTCGAAGAGGCGTACAACATCCCGGACTACCGGGACGCGCTCGCGCTTCCCCCGCTGGTCTTCGAGATCCACACGGAAAGCCGGGGACAGGTGAAGCGCACGACGGCGCTCCCCCTCGTGCCGGTCCTCATCAACGTGGACAACAACCCGTCGACCGGGCTCCTCGGCTTCGACATCGCAGCCAGGATCTCCTTCACGCCGCTCCTGAACTCGCTGAGCCTCAACATCACGCGGCTCGCCCCGTGGGAGCGGAACGCCCCCGACATGTGGGAACCCGTGCCGAAGGAATTCGAGACGCCCGATGGTGACACGATTCCGGACATCCTCGCCCTCCCGCCCGGCCCGATCCAGGATGCGTTGGACCAGCTCCGCGCGACCGATGTTCCCGACGTCACCGTGAATGATCCGTACCCGGACGGCATCCTCCCCGGGTCCCCGCTGGATCTCACCGCGTACGCCATCGTGCCCATTCCGATGCCGTGGCCGGTCGAAACCATGCTGACGAAGAACCCGGACCAGATCATGGTCGCGGCCGTCGGCTTCGACACCAACGGCAACGACGCCGCCGTGTCCAGTGAACTGACGCTGGCCGCGGACAGCCTGCTGCCGCTGCACCCGAACTCGCGCATCACGCTGACCCTCGACACCCAGGACGCCCTCGACAACTTCACCCTGCTCGGGGGCGTCGCCGATGCGGTGCGGACGGGCCCCGACGAGAGCGACTCCACCACCACGCTGGAAGACGCCTACTACGACGCGGACGCAACCCTCAGGAACGCCGTGCCCTCGCCGTACGACCGGCTCATCCCCAAACCGGCGGATCCCTCCCTCGCCCTCGGCGAAGAGGGGGACATCCTCATCGACTCGACGGCATACCGCACCGGCTACACGTACGAGGCCAACAACGCGACCCTCGTCAGCGTGAGTTTCCAGCCACCGCCGGACACCTTCGAGGTGGACGTGAGCCTCGCCACGAACCCGGACGCGAACGACGTCGTCCGGTTCACGGGGGATGCCGACAGCGACATCCGCGTCGTCATCACCACCGAGACGGACCTTCTTTCTAACCCGGTCCGTGACGCGGTGAACCTCCGCGCCGACAAGTTCCCGCAGAGTGTCACCATCACGGCGCACCAGGACCCGTACCTGCCGGCGCTCGACGTGGACTATCAGGCGGACCACGCCATCGGACGTCTCCACGTGGTCAGCGGCCAGCACGTGGTCTTCCCCGACGATGATCCCGCGAAGTGGGCGCCGGGCAGCGCACCCATCCTGTACGAGGGTGGCAAGGGCACCGCGAACGACGTGTTCCACCTCAACGTGAGCGACCTGCCCGCGAACCTCGACATCCGCACCGAAGGCGGCGACATCCGCCTTGAGGCGGGCCAACCGATCGGTCGCGTGGCCCTGGTTGCGGCATCGAACCGCGCCCCCGCCCTCCTCAAGGATGAGGATGGCCTCCTCTTCGAGACGGATGACTCCTCATCCCGCATCGGCTTCGTCCTCCGCGGCATCGAATCCTTCGCCGCCATCACGAGCGAGGACGTCAAGACCGTTCGCTGGGAGATGACCGGCGACCGACCCTTCCTTGTGAACATGAGCCTCGGTGACGACATCACCGGACAGGACGTGCGGGTCGCCGTGTCGAACCTGCCGCAGGAACTCATGTTCGCAACCGACGCGAGTTCCATGGCGCTCCTCAAGACAAGTGACGCCATCCGGGAACTCGACGCGTACTTCATCCACCACGGCCTCGACGTGGAAGCCCGCCTCGGAATCAAGGACATCCCCGAGAGTCTCGATGCGAGGTTCAACTTCACGAGTGGGGACCTGTCCATGACGGGCGCGAACCCCATCGGCGAAGTGGCCGCCATCGCACGCCTCGGCGCCGCCCCCGGCGGCATCGGAGCCATCCGCGTCCTCATCGAGGACCTGCCCTCCTTCAAGGTGGCGTGGGCCCTCGACGGAAGCGACGTGGATGTCGCCTTCGACGCCGGCGGCAACGGAATCGGCCTCCTCCAGTTCCACGCCGGGGACGATGTGTTCCTCACCGTGCCGGACTTTGCGGGAGTCGACCATGCGTACCTCCTCGAAGGCGCGCACCCCGGCGCCCCGTTGGCCATCGGCACACGCATCACCGGCCTCAAGCACGTGAGCGCCCACATCACGCCGGATTCGTACGGCTTCCGCGCCGAGCACAAGCTCCCCCATGACCTTGCGCTCCTCGTGGACACGCCGGCGCTCTTCGCGCTCGGCCTTGTGGAGCCCGTCCCGTCCATCGTCAGCGTGGACGTGGACCTCGGCGGCACGGACGTGCGCGCCGTGTACGAAGCCAGTCAGGTGATCGACCGCATCGCCATGTGGGTGCGCCACGGGACACTCGAAGGACACGTCGATGTCCGGTCGATCCCCGAGCGCATCGATTTCAGCCTTGAGGACGATGGCGCCGGTGGCATGCGCGGAGACATCCGCAACCAGGGCATCCTCGGCAGCATCGAAGCGCACATCCGCGACCCCGCCCAGTTCCTCGGAACCCCGTGGACGCGCATGTACGCCCGTCTCGAAAGCCTCCCCGAGGAGACCATGTTCCGCGTCCGCGAAGGCACGGTCATCTTCGACTCGGGCCCCGGCTCGATCGGGCTCGTGGAAGCCGCCGTCACGAACGGGCCGGCGCTCCTCATGCTCCCCGGTGACCACGCGTACCTCCGCGGCGACGCAGCCGGCGACACGGTGGAAGCGAGTGTCCGCATCACGGACCTCAGCCACGTGGAAGCCGTCTTCACGGACGAACTGCGGCTGCGCGTGGAGAACGATCGCCCGCGCCCCTTCACGGGGCACGTCGTGTATCCCCACATGGACGTGATCGGCACGGTTCGTGTCAAGGACCTTCCCGCCGTGATCACGGTCACTTCGAACCTTGTGGACACGCACCTGTACGAAGCTTCCAGCATCATCGACGCGATCGACGTGTATGGGAAGGTCGGGACCCTCCAGGGGTGGGTCCACCTCGACGATGTGCCGGCGCGCGTGAACGTCATCATGGACACCACGCCCGACGGCATGGAAGGCTACGTCCTCTCATCGACCCGCATGCAGGAGATCCGTGCCGACATCTTCGACCCGACAGGGATTGTCGGAACCGACTGGCAACGGGCGTTCGTCCGGGTGGTCGGCATTCCCGAAGTGCTGGGTTTCACCGTGACCGCAACAGGCGCGGAATTCACGACGGAGCACGCGATGATCGCGCTCATCGAGGGAGCCGCAAGCACCACGCCCGACCTCACGTTCCTCGAAGGAGACCACATCCGCTACGAGGACACCTTCGGCAAGGGTTGCGAGAGCAGTTCCACGGGTGGCAATGGCGATGAACGCTGTACGCAGCAGGATCTGAGCTTCCGCCTCCACGGCCTTGAAGGGGCCCGCGCCACGTTCAAGAAGACGGATCTCCGGGCGCGTCTCGAAACCAAGGACTCGCGGCCGTTCCTCGCGTACGTGAACACGCCCCAGGTGTGGGCGTGCCTCCTCGTGGACCCGCTCCCGACCGTCATCGACTTCAAGAGCGACATGGCGAGCGAGCACGTGTACGATGCAACGAGCGTCATCGACAAGCTCGAGCTCTCCGCGTATTCCAACGGGACGGGCATCTACGCGCGCTTCCTCGACATCCCGAAGCACATGCACATCCAGCACAACAACACGGATGACGGCGGCGAGGTCCGCATCTGGATGGACACGATCCTCCGGGACATCCTTGTCGATGTTCAGGCATACGGGGGTCTCATGGGAACCGAGTGGAAGCGTGCCCGCTTCCACGTGGAGAATCTCCCGCGGGAACTCAAGTTCTCGTTCGACGAGACCGGCGCCGAGTTCGGCACCGGCTGGGACGAGATCGGCCTCGTGGAGGCGTGGGCAAGCATGTCCTTCGGCCTGAAGGAACTGGTCGGGGACCACGCCATGTACGCGATGATCTGTGCCGAGCCCGTGATCGGGGAGACAGATCCCTCCGAGAACGGGGGTGCCAAGGAGAAGTGGATCGCGAAGCCGTGTGACGGGTACGTGAGTGCCCGCCTCACGGGCCTTTCGGGAGGCGCGTTCCGCATGACCCCCGAAGCGGGACTCAGCGCCCGCTTCGAAACGAGGGACGCCCGCACGTTCAGTGCCCTGTACGCGGACCTTTCGGTGGAGCGCCAGATGGGGGCCCACGTGATCATCGATGCGCTGCCGGCAACCATCTCGATCAGGAGTGATCTGGAGAACCGTTTCATCTACGACGCCAGTTCCAGCATCGATTCCATCACGGCACTGGCATACCTCATGGATGCCACGCAGGAGTTGACCCTGAAGGCCCGCCTCGAGAACCTGCCTGCACGCATCGAGGTGACCCAGGACTTCGGCCCCACCGGTGGGGAAGCCCAGTTCATCGCATCCAGCAACCTCGGCCTCATCGAAATGGAATTGACCGACGGCAAAGGACTCGGCGACACGGATTTCACCACCCTCATCGCACGGATCCAGGATCTACCGTCGGTGATCGACGTCGAGTACGTGACCATCGGGGACCGCATGGACCTCGTGATCGGAACGGACGGGCAGGGAGTCGGCCTCATGGAAGCCGGTCTCTCCACATCGTCCTACATCCCCATCACGTACGGGAACGGAGCCATCGTGACCGACACCGTCTGGACCACGACGGCCGCCGCCCGCATCCGCGGATTCACCGGCATTGCCATCCACTCCATCGATGGCGCCGTGAGCGCGGAGCTCACCATGCAGGACAAGCGGCCGTTCGAAGCGATCGCAACCGTGGGCGACACGCACGCATACCTCCTGATCGACAGTGTGCCCGCGAGTCTCTCGGTGAGTGCCACCGTGCCCGACGCGATCGTGTACAGCGCGTCCAGTCCCATCGAGAAGATCATCGCCTACGTGGAACAGGACACGCCCGCCGGTGACCGGATCCTCCGGGCCGACGTGACGGTGATCCCGAAGGATTGGAGGTTCACGATGGATGTCGATGAGGGCGTCGCCCACTTCGATGCCAGTGAAGCCATCGGCAGTGTGACCCTGCAGATCCGGGACCCCGAGGAGACCACCGGGTTCCACAACGTGTACGCGAAGATCAGCCACCTGCCGCCCCAGATGCGGGCGACATGGAAGGACACGTTCCAGATCGACCTCGGTGAAGGCGTGGACAGCCTCGTCTTCAAGGCCACCGGCCTCGGCGTGTACCCCACGTACGCCGGCCCCCACGCGAGCATCCGCATGGGAGTGGACCTGGCCGGTGAGGATCGGATGGCGTTGAGCGTCCGCGTGAACGCCCTCAAGTTCGCGGAGGTGAAATCCGGCGATTCGTACACGATGGCGGAAGTCCGGTTCCGGCAGAGCCAGGACCTCAAGGTCCACTACGAGGAGGTCGACGCGTTCGGTGTCCCGAGCGTCCAGCACAACGCGGCCATCACGAACATCCCGAAGGACCTGAAGATCCAGATCATCCAGGGCCTGAAGGGGACCACGGGAAGCCTGCTGTACGATGCGAGTGAACGCGTCGGTGGTCTTGATTACGCCATGATCAAGAGCGCCGACGACTACCTCGACCTGAGCTTCGCGAACCTTCCGAGCGACCTCGACATTGACTGGCGGTTCGGCACCAACATCCCGTGGTACATCCGGTACGTCTCGGACGCGCCCACGGAAGTGGACTTCAACATGCCGACGAGCCTCGGCCCACTCGGCGTTGAAGCCCTCGT
>JBFILE010000170.1:0-8355 GCA_041599855.1 Thermoplasmatota archaeon | reverse complement strand
AGACGCGGCGTTCCAGGTCGTGGATGCGCCAGGGTTCCGGGGCGACGCCGCAGACACATGGCTGGCTTCCGTCATCCGGAGCATCGATTCACCGCGCCACGTCCACGTCCCCGAGGCCCGACCGGGAACGGCGACGTGACCTCGACCAACCTCGCGGTAGGTCGACATGTCTGTTCAACCCGAATGAACGGGAGGTAATACCATCGCACAACAACCATCGGTTGTGGCCTCCGGATGCCCCGCGCATGACGATCCGGTGAACGGGCCACCGGGAACGCCGCGCCCCATCGCGGCGCGGGCCTGGAGATGCTGAATCGTACCATTCACCTTGGACGCCGCCCCCTTGCGGCGCCCGGGAAATCTCCCGGCCCGACCCGACCAAATCGCAAGGTTCACCCGGCCTCGGCACCCATGCCTCGGGCGTGCGCCGCACGAAGATCCTTGCCACCCTCGGACCCGCATCCTCGGATCCGGAGACGCTCACGGCGCTTGTCCGTGCAGGTGCCGACGCGTTCCGCCTGAACTTCAGCCACGGCACGAAGGAGGATCATCGCCGTAGCGTCATGTTGATCCGCGAGGTGTCGGACGCGACCGGCAAGGCGCTCCCGATCGTGCAGGACATCCAAGGGCCGAAGATCCGGGTCGGACTCCTGCCGGGCGGGTCCGTCGAACTCGTGGAAGGCACGGCGGTCACGTTCTTCTCCGGCGAGAAGACCACCGACCCGGCCCGTATCCCGATCACCTACGATTCACTCGCCGGCGACGTGCGGGCTGGCGACACCATCCTGATGGACGACGGCTACCGGGCCGCGGAAGTGATTGCGGTTGCCCGGCGCGAAGTGCAGGCCCGCATCGTCACAGGTGGCATTCTCAAGAACAACAAGGGCGTGAATTTCCCGGGCGTGCGGCTGAGCGCGAAGTTCCCGACCGAGAAGGACAAAACCGACCTGCGGTTCGGCCAGGAACTGGGTGTCGACTACCTCGCCGCGAGTTTCGTCCGGAGCGCGGCCGACGTTTCGCGCGTGCGCTCCGAACTCGATGACGACGTGGGCACGAAGGTCATCAGCAAGGTCGAACTCCGGGAAGCCGTCGACAACATGGACGAGATCGTCCGCGCCTCCGACGCCATCCTCGTGGCCCGCGGCGACCTCGGTGTCGAACTCCCCGTGGAGGACATAGCTATTGTCCAGAAGCGGCTGATCCGCATGTGCAACCAGCACGGGATCCCCGTCATCACGGCGACGCAGATGCTGGAGAGCATGATCACGAATCCCCGCCCGACCCGTGCCGAATCCACGGACATCGCGAACGCGATCCTCGACGGTACGGATGGCCTCATGCTGAGCGCGGAGACCGCGGCCGGACGCTACCCCGTTGAAAGCGTGAAGTACATGGCCCGCATCGCGGAGCGGACGGAATCCGAGATCCTGCTTGTGGAACGCCACGTGTCCCGGGAGCGCGCAACCACCCGCGAGACTCCGACCGACGCCATCGCCCACGCGGCTGCCCACGCTGCCGAGGATGCGGGCGCGGAACTGATCGTCATCCTCACCGAGACCGGAGGCACGGCGGGGCTCATGGCCAAGTACCGGCCGAATGTCCCCATCCTTGCACTCACGCCGCGGGGCCGCACCGAGCGACAACTCCAGTTGCGGTGGGGCATCCGACCCATGCACATCGAGGAGGTCGCGGACCCGCGGCGGCTCTATGCGACCGTGCGCGACCGCGTCCTCGAAAGCGGCCTCGTCGGGAAGAACGATGTCATCGTGCTCACGAGCGGCAAGCTCGGGTCCCCGGGCGGGACGAATCACCTCGAAGTGAGTCGCGTCCGGGACCTGGCAGCGCCCGATGAATAGGGGCAGGGTGCGGGGCGAGCGCGCGCGACACGGGCGCGGAACGCGGCGCGCGAAGCGAATGCCGAAAGGGGGCTGGAGGACCCCTCGGATTCCCGTAGGATGCACGCTCGCGGCATTTCCAGCATACGCTTTTATAGCGGCGCCTGCGATGGCGAAACGAGCATCATGGCCATCGGCGCTCCCGAGATCCTCATCGTCGCCGGAATCATCGTGTTCCTGTTCGGCGCGAACAAGCTTCCCCAACTCGCCCGCAGCTTCGGCAAGGCGCAAGGGGAGTATGCGAAGGCGAAGACGGAATCGGTCCGTGAAGCCACTCCTGATGCCGCGGAAGCGGCCGAGGACACGGACGACGCCAGGAAGGCCCGGAAGGCCGCGGAAGCCCTCGGCATCGACACGGCCGGGAAGAGCGTCGCGGAATTGAAGGCCGCAGTCAAGGCAACCTTGGAATAGGGGGGCGCAGAAGGCTGGCCGAACGGGTCCGCCGGTTCCATGGTGCTGTTGGTCGATCGGACGGCTCAACGCGCGCGACCCATGCGTGGCGCTCCGCTCATCGCGCGACCGCCTCCGCGTCCCGAAGGGCAGTGGTCAACACCTTTTCCGACCGCCGGCCCTCATTCGATTCCCCCAAGGCAGCGTCCGCGGGGGCAGCGTCCCGATCAAGGGACGCCCCATGGCCCTACCAGTTCGTCGGCGTCCCGTCCGATTCCTCGCCGCGGGCTTCCAGCCACTTCTCGGCGTCGATCGCGGCCTTGCATCCGCTGCCGGCTGCCGTGACCGCCTGGCGGTACCTGTGGTCGAACACGTCGCCCGCGACGAAGACGCCGGGCACGTTGGACCGGGTCTCATCCTTCACGGTGAGGTAGCCGTTGTCTTCGCGGTCGAGTTGACCTTCGAAGAGCTTCGTGTTCGGGCGGTGGCCGATGGCCACGAAGAACCCTTGGACACTGAGCTTCTGCTGGTCGCCCGTCTTCACGTTCTCGACGAGGAGGCCGTCCACCGACTCCTCCCCGAGGACGTCCTTGACCGTGGTGTCCCAGACGACCTCGACCTTCGGGTTCGCCATGACGCGGTCCTGCATGATCTTCGAGGCCCGGAATTCGTCGCGGCGGTGGATGACGTACACTTTCTTTGCGAAGCGGGTGAGGAAGGATGCTTCCTCCATGGCGGTGTCGCCGCCGCCGACGACGGCGATGTCCTTGTCCTTGAAGAAGAAGCCGTCACACGTGGCGCACGCGGAGACGCCGCGGCCCTGCAGGCGCTTCTCGTTCTCAAGGCCGAGCCACATGGCGCTTGCGCCCGTGGCCACGATGACACTCTTCGTTTCAATGAGTTCGTCCTGGACCCAGAGCTTGAGCGGATATGACGCGAAGTCGACCTTCGTGACGTCCTTGTCGATGAAGTCGGTGCCGAACCGGGCCGCCTGCTTGCGGAAGAGTTCCATCATCTCGGGACCTTGGATGCCATCCGGGAAGCCCGGGTAGTTCTCCACGTCCGTCGTGATCATGAGTTGGCCCCCCGCCTCGTACCCCGCCACGACGAGGGGTTCAAGGTTTGCGCGGGATGCATACAGGGCGGCCGTGAGTCCGGCGGGGCCGGATCCGATGATGACGACATTCCTCACCATGGGGCAATCACGCCGACCATGCCGGGCCCGTCTTCAAGTAGTTTTGCTACCCCCGAAGTGCCCTTGACGCCGGCCCGGGAGCCGGCTTCACGCCTCGAAGGGACCTGCGCGCCGTGTTCCCCGGATGGAGATAACAATGCCTCCACAAACCTTAGATATGCCTCCCCGGACTGGCGACGCATCCGGTGGTCCCCCTGTACCCCAAGACACTCGTGATCCTCCTTGCCGTCGCCTTCGTCAGTCCGGTGCTCGCCGGCTGCCTCGGCGACGACCCCGCTGCCGAAAATCCGGCCGCCGCGTCAACGAACCCCGAAGACGCCCTTGGCAACGAAAGCACCCTTGGCGGGAACGCCACCATCGATGACGGCACCGGCGGGTTCAGCGAAATGGACGCCGGCCACCTCCCCCACGTCCACGACTACTGGAACGGGCGGGAGCGCGTGACCATCCTTGAGGAACGGGTGGACGTGCAACTCCTGGACCAGGTCACGTTCTACAACGTGTTCTTCTACCGCCAGCCGAGTGTCGGCGGCGCCATCGTGGAGCTGGAAGACGGGAACATCGTGTACGAGGGAACCGGCAAGATGCTCCTCACGGCATCATGGACGGACCCCACGATCACGGGCCTCGGCCTCGCCTACCGCCACGCCGCGAGCAACGACCTTGAGGTCGGGATCCCCCTCGCAAGCGGCGAAACGGTGGAGCTCGAGATCACGCCCGACATGACGGACATGGCCCACCAGCAGATCTCGCGCTGGTTCTTCGCCATGTACGCAAGCGGCAACGCTGCGGACGCCGCCCAGGGCGTCGTCGACTTCAAGATCGAGATTGTGAAGGTCCGCGACGTCCATGTCCTTCCCGGCCACCCCGTCACCTACGAGAACACGAATCAGTACGATATCCTCGATGCGGACGGGATGACCAAGAACTACAACATGGCGACACTCGCCGTCGCCTTCGCCACGAACACGTGGCAGGACGATTGGCTCCTCCCCACGGAACCCGTGCGGATGGGGACGACGACCATTCTCGCCGAGGTGACCGTGAACACGGCGGCCAATTCCGCCATCAGCGAAGTGAACGGTGTTGAACTCCACGTTCGGACCGCGGTGAGCGCGTTCCGGGCCGAACGCGCCACCCTCGTCGAGGAACTCTCCGATCCCGTGAACGGGAAGTACGTGTTCGGCATGGTGGTGGGCGATCACATGGTGGACGGCCCATACGAGAAGGAGTCCCTGTGGGGCTTCCAGGCGCGCCCGACGGAGCGCGTGGCCACCGGGAACACGTGTTCCTCCGTGTGCGGGGGTGCGGAATTGCAGTACCACCTCAAGGTCTCAACGTACAACCACGACCCCACGGACGGCAGGATCAGCCCCTGATGCGGCCGTCGTGGAACCCGCCCCCGCATGAGCAGGGACGAGGGGACAGGGTTGGCGTGGCCGGACGGCATGTCTGCCCCATGTGGTCGAGGGTCCGACCGGGGCCTGCGGACCCCAACCCACCCCATTGCGCAAGAGGGGATCAGGAAACCTTACATACCCGCGCTCGGACTCTTCGAGTATCCGAGGTGCACCTTTCTTGCGCAGTCCTCTTTCGATCCTGGTTCTCGCGATCCTCGCCGTGTCGCCCGTATTCGCGGGATGCCTCGGCGACGACGAGGGCGCACCCCCTGCAACCTCCGCGGAACCCGGGGCCACCGGCACCGGCGACCCGGCCGTGAACGCCTCCGGCCTCGACGGCAATGTGACCGTGGACGACGGTTCCGGCGCATTCAGCGAGGGCGATGCCGGCCACCTCCCCCATGTCCACGATTACTGGAATGGCCGCGAGAAGGTCACCATCTTCGACGACACAGCCTCCTTCGAGGCCTTGAACCAGTACACGTTCTTCGCCCTGTTCGCTGAGCAGCGTGCAAGCGCCGGCGCCACATTCGTCCAGTTGCCCGACGGGTCCACCGTCCACGAGGGCACGGGCAAGATGATGTTCACGGCGTCGTGGACGGACCAGACCATCACCGGCGTCCAGATGCGCTACCGCCATGCGTCAAGCCGGGACTTCGAGGGCGCCATCCCAATCGTCAGCGGCGAGACCCTTGAGATCGAGGTCACGCCGGACATGACGGACATGGCGCACCAGCAGTCGTCCCGGTGGGCGTTCTACCTGTTCGCGGGTGGCGGCGCCGCCGACGTGGCCCAAGGCAACATCCATCTCACCATCGACATCGTGCGCGTCCGCGACATCCACGTCCTCCCCGGGCACCCCGTCACGTACGCGAACACGAACGAATACGAGATCATGAACGTGGACGCGCACTCGCGCAACTACAACCTCGCGACCTTCGCGGCGGCGCAGGCGACAGGCTCCTATTCCGATGACTGGGTCCCGCCGCAGGACATCGTCCGCATGGGCACCCGCGCCATCCTCGCCGAGGTCCACGTGTCGAATGCTGCAGGGTCCGCGGTGAGCGATGTGAGCGGTGTCCGTCTCGAATTCCGGTCCGCGATGAGTTCGTTCCGATCCCATCGCGCCGAAATGATTCCGACCCTTTCGGATCCGGACGCGGGCAAGTTCACGTTCGGCATCCTCGTCAGCGATGGCATGGTGGATGGCCCGTACGAGAAGGAGTCCTTGTGGCGATTCAAGGCGGACCCCCAGGAGACGGTTGCGACCGGGAACACGTGCCGCTGGGTCTGCGGCGGGTCCGAACTCGAATACCACATCACGGTCACGACGTACAACGAGGATCCGACGGACGGTCAGATCCCCGACCGGAACGAGCAGTGATGGCGGATCGTTCCCGGGCCCGGGGGGTTGCCGACCCCCGGTATTGCGCCGGCATTCCCTCGCCGGTCCACAATGTTCGGCAAACGTCCAGGTGGAACAAGTGATTGTAGCGCTCACCGATCGATCGGGATCCTCGCTTCCTGATGAGGGATTCACTCCCCCGACGCCCCGTCAGGGGCCGCTGAGCGCCAGTTTCACCCCCCAGGTGGTCACCGCCGCATCCGGTCCGCGAGGCGGATCCGTTGGCGGAGTCATGGAGAGGGGCCGACGGCGATGGGCGCATCCGCGGTTTCACGCTTTCGGCGCCGCGGCCCCTACGTTGACAGGTCAGACGTCCGCGAAACAGGATTCTGGCAAATGTTTAACGCGCGCACGTCCGTCGCCGGGGATAACCATGAGTCTCCGTGGCATTGTGCCGTTCCTGATTGTCCTCGCCATGTTGTCCACCGCGATGGCACAGGGCGGCGGCGGAGACCCCTTCGGCGGCGGCGGGGACGGCGGCGGAGGCGGCGGAGAGGGTGGCGGCGGCACCCCCGGCGGTGGCGATTGCACGGGCGAAGGATTCCAGCCCGACACCCGTCAGCCTCAACCCACCACGCCAGCGTTGTCCGTGATTGCCGGGAACGCACGCACTGAGGCCGAGTGGACCCCGGCCACCGCGCCCGGCGGTCACGAGATCACGCGATACATCCTGTATCGGCTCGTCACGGCCGATTGCTACAAGATCGTCCTCCAGAACACGTCACGGGCCCATGTGGACCTCGACGTCGTGAATGATCAGGCCTACACGTACCGCGTGCAGGTCGAGTCGCGGCCCGTCGGCGATGGCTCCCCTGCGTACAGCAACTACTCGGAGAGCGTCACCGTGAAGCCTCGGGAGCCTCCGCGGCCACCGGGCCCGCCGGCGAACGTGACTGCGGACGGTGTTCCCGGCGGGGTTCGCCTGACGTGGTCGGCTCCCCGCGAGGGCGCGGCCGCTTCGTACACATTGTACCGTGCGGGGGCGGACGGCCGCTTCGGATGGGTGCCGGCGCACATCACTGCGCGATCGTACGTGGACGCAGATGCGGCGCCCGGAACCACGTGGAGGTACCAGGTTGCCGCGATCAGCCCGGAAGGCATCGAGGGCCCGAATTCCGGTATCGTGAGCGGTGTTGCGCTTCCGCCGCCCGTCGTTGTGAAGGTCGACCCTCCGACCGTTGCCTTGTCCCAGGACGCCCTTGATGCGTCCATGCGCGGGTGGTCCCGCACGCCGGTCGCCGTGACGCTTGTCGCGTCCGGGAACGGATCGATCGAGTATCGCTTGGACGATGGCGCTGTCCAGCCGTTCACGGGGCCTGTGATCATTGGCAACGGAAACCATGTTCTCATGTACCGCGGCGTCGCCGATGGTGAAGCCGGGGAGTGGACGGCCCGTTCCTTCCGCGTGGACTCGGCGGCTCCGTCGGGCGTGGAATGGATTCCGGAGACCGGGTTCCCGGTCGCCGGCAAGCCGTCGAGCCTTGTCATCAAGGCCACGGACCCGGGGAGTGGGGTGGCTTCTGTGCGGGCCCGCGTGCTCCTGAACGGCACCGTCCATGCGACCTTGGGTGGGTTCCCGGATGCATCCGGCGAATGGCGCGTCTCATGGACGCCTCCGTTCGGCGGCGTCTTTGACCTTGAGGTCGAGGTCACGGATGCTGCCGGAAACGTGGCGCGCCTGTCGAACCTGAAGCTCCCGGTGGAAGGGAAGCCTGTTGGTGCGTCGACCCCGTCGACGGATTCCTCCACCAAGGATTCCAAGGACCCGGCGGCGACGATGAATGCGAGCGCGACGGCGAAGCTCGCGGATGTGCCGACGCGCGATTCTCCGCTGCCGGTGCTTGCGGCCCTTGGCGGCCTGGGCGCGGCGGCCATGCTTCTTGTGCTCGGCCGACGCCGCGTTGAATAGGCGGGATGCGGCGACGCCGCCATCACGCCGGGGCGGGCACAGGGGCCGTGTGGAATCATGGATCTGAATCCTCCGAGGCGTCGCCTCCGACTGTGAGCTTGAGGGCAGGAGGAATGAGTGGAGTGGTGGGAATCTGGCGGCCGCATCCGGTCGCCCGTCGT
>JBFILE010000169.1:0-8360 GCA_041599855.1 Thermoplasmatota archaeon | reverse complement strand
CGGCAGGGCGCACCTCGGCGGGCCCATGCTCCGGTTCACATGTTCTGGTCGCGGAACACCTTCTCCTCGGTGTACCCGAGGGCCCCGTATTTGCGTTGGGGCCAGTTCTGGTAGACCAGGAGTTGTCGCTTGAAATAGTCGGATACGGTGCGAAGGTAACGATCACGCGGTTCGTCATCGGTCGGGGAGCCATCCACCACGGGTCCGAGGAAAACAGGATTCGCAGCCAAACAATCCGTTGGTGGCTTGCGGCGACTTGAAGTTAACCCTTCGCCCGACGCACGGGAGGCGCCTTGGCTTCCGCGGAGTCGTCCGGCGGATAGGGTTTCATGGAAACCGGTTTGCTTCCGGCCGACCTTCGGACGCATGGTGCGTCACGTGAGGGTACCCGCTGGACATGGGATCGCGATCATGCTGATCGCTGCATTCCTCCTTGCGCCCACGCTCATTCCCGCAGCTGCGGATGCGTCCTCCTCGTACCGGCTTGTCGTCACGAACGGCCAAGGCCCCACGGGGCAGGAATTCCGGCTGGGGGACACGGTGTTCGCGACGGTCAAGGTCCTCGCAGGTTCCTCATCCGCGGTGGTCCTGAAGCAGCTGCGCGTGTACGACGCATTCACCCAGGCGTTCCTCGGGACCTACGATGCCGAGGAACCGGTGGTCACGGTCCCTCCGTTCACGTCGAGGAACGTGGTGATCCCCTGGCCGCACTCCACATTCGAAACCGGCGTCCTGCCCGCGGGCAGGTACCGGATCGAACATGTGCCGATCCTCGGTGACGGCCCCGCAACGTCCACTGTCGTGGACGTCGGCTACGCTCCCGATTTCGAGTTGCGGCGGCTGATCGTGACGGGCACCGGGACCACGGCGGGCCAACTGAAGGATCCGTTCGCGAAGCGATTCCTCGTGTGCGTGGAGAACGCGGGCACGGAACCCGTGACCGAGATTCCCCTCCGCATCCGCTACTCCATCGCGGGTGATCCGCCGGGCTCCGCCGGCCGCGTGGCCGTCAATGGCACCTTCCCGGTTTCGCCGATGCTCCGGTGCACCCAGACCTACGGGGGCGGATTCTATCTCGAAATTCCGTGGAATCCCACGGTTGACGAACTCGCCGGAGGTGCGGCCCTCGCTCGTGACGCGCACGTGGTCGCAGACCCCTGGAATCTCATCTGGGAACTTGACGAGACGAACAACGACAGGTGGGCGCCGGCTTCCGCGGCCACGCTCCCGTGACCGCTTCCCATGGGATCCCATGCGGGTGCGCGCCGAAATCCGTGGGGCCCGCGGCCGTTTCGTCATCGTTTTATCCAGCGACGACCCGTCGGCGGGTGATGGCGACGCGTGCAGCGCCGGTCGGGGCCTTCCTTCGGCGCCGATGGCGACTCACCGGATTCTTCCTTGTGCTGATCCTCGGCACCGTGGTGTTCAGCGTCGTCACCGACCGCGGGCACGATCCCATGTGGCGCGTGGCCGGGAACGCCCTTGTCCCGCAGGACCCGGATACCCCGGTCCAGGTGGCGTCGGTCGCCGTGTCGCCGACCGGGGATCGGACGTATGCCCTGCTTGCGGTCGGGAGTCATCTCGAAGGCGTGGTTGCCCTTGACGCTGCGGGCGAACGCGCGTGGTTCCATGAGGACCTCGGGAAACCGGTCGGCGTGTCCGCAGCAGGCGACGCAGGCTTCGCGTACGCCACCCCCGTTGCGGCAGATTCCAGCCAATCCCACGTGATCGTCCTTTCGCCGGCGGGAGACATCATCTTCCAGGAGTCGTTCAACGTTACCGTTCGGGCGCTGGCGCTCGACGGGAACGACGTGGTGGTCGCACTCCAGGCGCCCGGGAACCCGGTTTCGATCCATCACGACCTCGGGGCCCGGGTCACGACCCGGGAATTCGACAGCTTCGTGAACGCCCTCGACTTCGCGGGAGGCACCCTGGCGGTCGGCACGGGGACCCCGGGGACATCGTCGAGCACGCTCACCGCCATCCGGGAGAACGAGACCATCGTGCAGGCGTTCCTGGATCGGCCGATCCGGAGCGTGCGACTCTCGGCGAATGGGAGCCTCATGGTTGCGAGCGGCGGCGACCTTGCGGGCGGGTTCGTGGCGGCGTATGACACGCAGGGAGCGGGATCCGATTTCCCGATCCTGACCTTCGACGGTTTCCGTTTCAGTGTTCCCTTCGTGGAAGTCGCGGGCGGGGCCATCCTCGCCGTCGAGGAAACCCCCGGCCGTGGCGTGATCCACTACTGGGGAACGGCACAGAAGAGTGGCTCGCAGATGCCGGACTGGTCGTGGAGCGCGAATGGGCTCGTGACGCGCGATGCATTGAGCCGGAACGGCGGCGCCCGTCTCTCGCCGGACGGTCGATTCGTGGCTGTCGCGACCTCGGACGGCGACCTCGTGCTTCTTGACGGGTCCTCCGAAGCCGTCCAATGGCGATACCGGACGGCCGGGTCCACGTCGCTCGCCTTCGCCCAGGACAACCCGTCCATCCTCGTCGTGAACGGCCGCTCCCTTGCGAACCAGCCGTTCGACGCCGTGGCCCGATTCAGTCTCACCGAGGAGCCGTTCCTTCGCGACAGGGTCCGATTCCTCTCCACGTTCCTCGCATTCGAGATCGTGGTCGGGGCGGTGGCGCTCTCGTTGATGTACGCGCGCGAATGGCGCCCGAACGGGTGATTCGGGGCGGCACCCGGATTCCGGCCACCGTGGAGCCCGTAGCTCCGGAGCGGGATGCCCATGCCCCATCCCGGGTCACGAGGACCCTTTTGGCCCCGTCGACAGCCACACGGAGTGGTACCTCCAGAGTCCGTATGGATCGGCCGCTTTTTCGGCCACCCGGACCGCAGCCACGCCCGGCTTCCCCGCGGGTGACGACGCGCATTCCGGCCGTTTCCGGCGCGAGCGACCCGCGCCCCCTTGATAAAGCCCCCGTACGGGTGCTTTCCCCCCCATCGCCCCAACGCCCCGAATTCCCCACGGCTCCCGGTATATGGGGGGCATCCGGGAGACATGGGCCCATCGTCCCGCGAACGTGACGGTCCCGAGCGCTTGGGGGCGCAAGGGCCTGGTCCGTGGGACGTGCTGCGCCGAACGGTGCGGCTCAACATTGGAGGACCGAAGCAAATGATGAAGCGACTGCGCCGATCGAGGGTCTTGTCCCTCGTCCTGATCATTGCCTTCCTGGGTGCCATGCTGCTCCCGGTTGCGCAAGCCCAGAGCCAACTGAATGTCAAGACCGTCGGAAACATCTTCGTGGATGCCGCCGGCCGCGCAAGCGGTGAGAACGTGGCAACCACCATTGCCGAAGCGGAAGGCCTCCTGACGGCCTTCACGAGCCTCGCCCTGGACGCCGAGATCTTCTCGAGCGTGTCCATCGACGGATTCGCCCAGGCGGAGAAGATCCAGGGCGTCGGATCGAGCGCGATCGTGCTTCGCGGCTCGAACGCCGTCGTATCCCTTTACGACAACATCAACGCGGCCTTCCGCGTGGAAGCGACGAACGACGCGACTGTCCGGTACGCGCTCGATTCCGACGTGACCGCGCACATCGAAGGTGCCGCGAACAGCATCGTCCAGCTCTACACCTCCTCGGGTGCGAGCCTCGGTACGCTCGTCCTGCTCGAGGGCGACGGTGCCTGGACCGGCAACACGGGATGGACCTTCGATGGCCAGGGCCGCCTCGTCGCTGCCCTCGAAGCCAAGGAACAGGTCGTCTTCAACGCGAAGCCCGTGTACGTGAACGACGAGCAGTACAACACCGCAGTCGTCAACGCCCTCGCGGAAGGCAACCTTGCGGCGCAGGTCGTGAGCGAAGTCGGCGCGTCCGCCGAGTCCCGCTCCAGCGTCGACTACTTCTCCGATGTGTCCACGCGCACCTACACGGACGCGTCCGGCTCCGTCTCCACGGAAGTCCGCTCCCGCGCCCAGGCGAGCGCCATGGTCGCGTACGACTTCGCGTACGAGACCCTCGGTGCCGCAAGCGCGAACGACATCAGCGTCTTCGCGGACGGCAAGCTCGCCGCCCGCGCGAACAGCGCCGCTGAAGTGAAGGCGTACGCCGAACAAGGCCTCGCCGCGTACTATACCATCGTGGCCGGTGGCCGCGCCCAGATCCTCGCTTCGACGCCGGACTTCGAGAGCCGCGCCGAGCACAAGATGACGATCACGAACTCCGCGAGCGGTTCCACGACGAACCAGGCGCAGGCGATGGCGGAGGCGAAGGCCAAGGCCGAGAGCCGCGTCGAAGGCGCCTTCCAACTCCACGGGAACGGCAAGCTCACCGGCGAGTTCATGTCATCCATCGTCGCGCAGGCCGAGGCCTCGATCCACGCGATCACGGCCCTCGACACGCGCACCGAGGTGTTCGACAGCTTCCGCCTCGATGGCGACTCCTTCCTCCGCGCGGAGGGATCCGGTGACGCGCGCTTCCTCCTTGAAGGCCGCACCGCCGATGTCGTCCTCGTGGACGATTCGTACTCGACCATGGTGGTCGAGGCCAAGAGCAAGGCCGAAGCGGTCTTCGACCTCGGCGCGAACGTGAAGGCGACCATGGTGAGCGAGAACGTCGCTCAACTCAAGGGCCCGAACGGCTACGCCGGCATGCTCATCATCGCGGACGCCACCGCGCAGGCGAACGCCAACGCGAATGCGTACGCGTCCGGTGCGGCCGAAGGTGCCTCCCAGTTCGTCGCGAGCGCAGAAGGCGAACTCCGCGCCAAGCTCAACGCCGACGCGCGCCTCATCTTCCGCTCCCAGGCCGAAGGCAAGGCGCACGCGAGTGAGAGCGTCGTCGCTGAAGCCGTGGCCAAGGCCCAGATCGGTGCCCAGGTCCTCGCCGGCTTCAAGGGTGACGCGGTCGCCACGAGCGCCGTCGAGTACGTGAGCGGTGTCCAGGCGAACGTCCTTGCGGAAGCGAAGGGCAACTTCGAGATCCAGTACCAGTCCTCCGCGGAAGCCGCCACCGCCTTCGTCTTCGACGCGAAGGGCACGGCGCTCCCGGCGAAGGGTGCGGGCGACATCCTCGTCCTCGTGAACGGTCAGAAGGCTGTCGCCGTGGGCTCCGCGGATGCGGCCCTCCAAGCGTCCGCGAAGGCGCGCTACTACGTCGAGACCAACCTCGACGGCCAGGTGCGCGTCCTCGTGAACACCGCGACCAGCGCGGCCGCCTCGGCTGCCGCAAGCGCGGTCGTCGAGATCCAGTCCAAGCTCACCGCAGAAGCGAAGGCGAAGTCCAAGGCGGATGCCTTCGGCACCTTCAAGATGTTCTACGACGGCACGGCTGTCGGGAGCTTCGTCAGCCTGAAATCCGATGCCCAAGCCGGTATCGTGAGCGACTTCACCATGCTCGCAACGGGCACGGAAGTCTTCACGAGCATCGTCGCGGGTGCGAGCGCCTTCGTCTCCGGCGGCGCTGACGGGTCCTCCGTCCTCGCCCTCGAGAACCAGGAGAGCCGCCTCGAAGTGACGGACACGACGAGCGCATGGATGCGCATCGTCGCGAAGACGCAGCACGACGCGCACTTCAACCTCGCGACCAACGTGGAAGCGGCGGCCCGCAGCGCGGCCGTCGTGGAACTCATGGCGGAGAACGGCGCGTTCCTCGGGTCCATGATCATCACGGACATCGAGGGCAAGGCCGCGGCGTCCAGCTACTTCGCAACGGATGCCTCCAGCCAGATCCGTGCCCACCTCGAAGCGGGTGCGCAGGTCATCTTCCGCACCCACACCGGGATCGAGACGGAACTCAGCGCCCAGCAGCGCACCATGATCAACCACGCCGTGGCCGCGGGCCGCGTCGCCGGTACGGTCCTCATCCAGACGCCGGCGGCCCTCGCGGCCACCGCCCACGCCCAGGCCCAGGCCCACGCGCAGGCGGAAGCCCAGGTGAACGCGAACGCGGATGCCTCGGCGCGTGCGGCTGCGAGTGCGGCAGCGAACATGATCTCGAGCGCGGAAGCGGCGGGTCGCGTCACGACCGCTGTCACGACGAGCTACTACTCGGACGTGCAGATGGTGACGGCAGCCACGCAGAACCGCATCGACGTCACGGTCTCCTCGACCACGAGCATGGGCAAGACGGTCATCGTCTCCCTCGATCCCGCGACCCTCGCCTCCATGGCCGAGGGAAGCGCCGTGATCCTCGTGGACGGACAGGTCGCGACGCAGGCGTCGAGCTACGCGGACATCCTGAACCCGAACGACGACGCCGGCGCGTCCGAGTACTTCGTCCTCGCGGGCGAAGCGGGAACCCAGGTCCTCGTGTCGCTCGCGCACTTCTCGACGCGCACCGTGACCCTGAAGAGCGCGGAAGAATCCGAGACGCCGCTCTTCATGTACACGACGATCTTCCTCGGCCTCCTCGTGGCGGCCGAAACCGTTGTCCTCGCCCGCCGGAGGTGGGCGTGATGACGGCCCGCAAGACCACCGGAGCCGACGGCATCAACGGAGCGGACGACCCTGCGTGGGGCCTGTTCTACCGTGAGTCGAAGAAGGACATGGACGCCAGGAAGTCGATCAAGGTGAAGCTCCCCATCCGCCAGCACATCAAGCTGCACGCGATGAAGCTCTTCACCGAGAACAACATCTCGGAGACCGTGGAACGCGCCCTCGACGCCTACTTCAAGGACATGAAGGCGGCGGACGACCGGGCCCAGGCCCTCCACGAGGCGGGCATCACGGAGAACGTCGGCGAGATCGCCATCGACGGAAACGTCGGTGACGGGGTTGTCGGCGGGAACGTCGGCGACGGGGTCGTCGGCAGGAACGAATAGATCGGTCGGTCGGTCGGTCATCCGATCAATCGATCAGGACCGCGCGCCGGAAGCGCGCGCGGCGCCGGCGGGGAAGGGCTCCCCCGCCGGCTTCCTTTTTTTCCCCTCGGGGCTCTGCCATTGATGCCGAGTGCACGAACCCGGCCCTTGAGGTGTGGGCCACTGCTCGTGGATGGGCGCGGAGTGCCCTGGCACGAGGTGGACGGAGGGACCGGACCTCCTTCACGCTGCGATTGCGAGCCGATGGGCTGGCGCACCTGGGATTGCCTCGGGCATTTCGCATGAGCGATCGCGTCGCGTGCGACGTGCGAATCGGGCGACGGCACGTGGGGCCGTTCCGGGGTTGACACCCGTTATGCGTCAGCGGGATAATGACGACATAGTGAGACGAGAGCCGCGGACTTATCCCGACGATCTGGAATCGTTTGTCACTTTCGGACTATCCGGGTTTTATACGGGTGGTTGGGGGCCCGGCATTATGCGGAAAACCGCTCAATAACAAGTTAGGCTGACGCCGCTGTGCCATTGCACCACAATGGTAATATATGCCATTGCACTACAATGGTTGTGGCGACGCTGGATGCAGCCGCGGTGCGTACGCTTGCAAAAAACGGACGTATTCGGCAACACCACACCTGGCATGGGTCCCAGAAGCATGGGATCCCCTTTCATGTGGCCGCGACAGCTCTCGCCCTCTGTCAAAAGGTCGTCGAGGATACTCGACAGGGGCCCGACGGCAAACCACGCCACCCGGGCGGCTACGTCGCTTGGGCGACAACGCCCTCAGCCACGATGCGCATCGATTTCAATCTCGAAACCGATGACGAGGGCCAGCAGCTCGCCCTCGTTACTGCAATGGTGATAACATGACTCGCATCGATGACCCAGACTTTGGTCCGATCGACTTGGAGCCCACCAGCGAAGAGAAATGGGCCGAAGCAGAGGCAAAGGTAACGAGCGCCATTGACGCGACTCGTCATTGGCCAGCGGGCGTCACGCACAAGTGTCCGCGGTGCCGCAACACAACCTTGACGGGTAGCGACGACATTTCCTATCGGACGATTGATCGGCGCGGTCACGTCCATTCGTTCTACAATCTGCGCGGAGGGCACTGCTCGTCGTGTGGCCTTGAGCTGATTGAACCGGCTGATCTAATCAAGGTCGAAAAGACCGCTCGAGTAGAGTTTACTCCGATTTTCTCAGGGAAAGTCAGCAACGTGGGGCGGGGCACTCTGGGCACATACTGGAGCCGCGACGTCGAACGGAACCTCGGCCTCCATGCTGGGGACCGGTTAGATGTCGAGCTCGTGGGAAGAAATGCGATGCTCGTTCGTGTGCGGCATGATCACGAAGATGAGGAGTCTTCCTCTGAGTCAGCCTAACAAGTCGTTCCACCCGACCGCGCCTCCGGCGCGGCGGGTAAACTCCGTCGTTCGGCCGCCATACCCCATCGCGTCGCCGCCAGCGGCTTTGTGTTCAACAGCCTACGTCAGTTCGTCTTCGATGATGCGTGCGCGGCCGCCGAGGCGATAAAACGTGGCACGGGCGTTGGGCCGCTCGATGGTGAGCCACTGGTTGTTGGCCAAGG
>JBFILE010000168.1:0-8407 GCA_041599855.1 Thermoplasmatota archaeon | reverse complement strand
ATCGGCCGAACATCATCCCGACGTACACGGCGCCCGGCCTCGGGGGTGCCGAACGATGACCCGGTCCCGCCGGGGGTTCCCGGCTGTCGCGTTCCTCGTGCTCCTCGCTCCGGTGTTTGCGGGATGCGTGGCGAACGTGGGCGACCTGGAATCGGGAAGTGTGGCTGGCGACGTCGCCACCGGCCTGCCGGATACGTCACGCGGCTGGTCCTCGCCACTCACTCCGGCCATCCACGGGATGCTGCCTCCGGTGAAGCTCTTCCTCGCAGGCGCGGACGGCGTCGAGATCAGCATCGGGGTGTTCCTGCCGGATGTGGCAGGCTGCGAATGGTCATTGCCGACCGGCCCGGTCGCGCCAGGGGACCGATCCGCGGTCATCGCCCGCGTCACGGCGGCGAACGCAACGGCTGCAACCGGGGACTGCCGGTTCCCCACCGTCATGGATGCCGGCCCGTACTACGGCGCGAGCGTGGACGTGGACAAGCTCCGCCCCCCGACCATCGAATGGCTCGTGCCGCGCGGGTACGCGGTGGTGCAGATGTCGATCCGGGGCACCGGAGAGAGCGGCGGCTGCATGGAGTTCAAGAGCCTCAACGAGGCCCGCGACGTGGATGCCACGATCACGTGGATCGCGGAGCAGTCATGGTCCAACGGGAACGTGGGCATGATCGGCCGCAGCTACGACGGCACGACCGCGTGGGAAGGCGCGGCCCTCGGGAATCCGGCCCTGAAGACCATCGTGCCCATCTCGGGCGGCGTCAATGCGGCGCACCTCTACTTCAAGAACGGAACGAGTGAGGTCCGCGGCCCCATCCAGCACGTGGTCACGTACTGGGGCCTCTACGGTCTTTCGCCCGGGAGTCCGGAGCGTCAGGACCACACGACGGCGCAACTCTGTCAGGAGACGGCAGACGGTGCCGTGAACGGCCCCCGCAGCACCGTCACCGGGGACGCTTCGAGCGCGTACTGGCAGGCCCGCGACCTCCGGCCCATGATCCTGGAGGAATACCAGGGCAGCGTGTGGATCATCCAGGGCCTCGAGGACTGGAACGTGAATCCGTCGAACACGGTGCCGTTCATCCGCGACCTCCAGGACGCGGGCATCGAGACGCGGGCGTGGCTCGGCGTCTGGGGCCACGCGTACCCGGACCGGGTGGACGAGCACCGGAACGTCCGGTGGGACTGGGCGCAGGAGGTCCTCGAATGGTTCGACCACTACCTCCGGGACACGGGGCCCGCGCCGGACCTCACGGTGCAGGTGGAGGACAACCTGTTCGTGTGGCGGACCGAGGAATCGTACCCGCCGCGGGATGCCGTCTTCACCGAGTTCGCCCTCCACGGACGCGACGGGCTCGTCCCCGGGGAGGAAGGCGGATCCGCCACCATGGCAATCCCCGATCCGGTGCCCGCGGGCTTCACGAGCCAGCCGTTCGACGAAGCGGTGCGCATCGCGGGCCTTCCCCAGTTCCACGCCTCCGTCCTCGTGTCGAGCGCCGCGGGGGGATGGCTGTTCGCGGAACTCCACGACGTCTTCCCGGACGGCAGAAGCATGCGGATCGGGTGGGCCACCATCGACCTCCGGCACCACGCCGGCGGGAACACGAACCCCGCAACCCTCGTGCCCGGGCAGGCCGTGACCGCCCTGATGGAATTCGAACCCGTGGACGCCCTCATCTCCGAGGGGCACCGGCTCCGGCTCGTGATCCACCGGGAAGGCGTCGAGGACGTGCCCGCGAGCCCCGACCGGGCCCCGGTGGCGATCGACCTCGGCTCGGACGCGACGCGCCTCCGGTTGCCCGTGGTGGATCGACCCACGATCGTGCCCGCGTATGACGCGGCGCGGTACGCGGATGCGTGACGGCGGGCGCGGCAACGCGGCATTCGCCGTCCGCAGGCCCGGCCCGCGGCACCCGTGGGCGGCCACGTCACCTGGGCGGAACGGGTCCTCCGGGATCGCGCGGATCAGCCGTCGGTGCGCGATTCCGGCGGCGCATCGAGGTCGTCGAGGGTCCATTCGCCCCGGGGCGGCGCCGCGCCTCTGTAGCGGGCGAGGGCGACCGTGCCCAGGGCCGCGAGGGCGAGGGTGACCGTCACCGAGAACAGCGTCCGCACGCCGTCAAGAAGCGTCGCGGTCTCCAAGCTCGCGGTGCGGATGCCGGCGAGCCCGAAGCTTGCAAGGGTGATGGCGCCCCACACGGCCAGGGTGAGGGTGGATTCCCGTTGACTGATGGGGGCGTCCGCCTCCCGCTGGCGATTCCGCCCGAGGATGCCGATGGCGATGAGGGCGGGGATGGCGACGAACAGGATCGAGGGTGCCGTGCGGAGCGCACCTTCGGTACTGGCGATGACCTGGTCGAAGCCGTGGACGAGGCGGCCGAGGTAGGACAATCCCTCGGCGAGGAATCCGGTCGCGAGGAGGAGGTGGGCCGTCCGCTCGGTCGGAACCGCGGTCCGCGCCGCGGCGACCACGAGAAGGATCGCGGCCCCGGGGCGCACGAGGAGGATGAGGCTCGTGAGGAAGAGGCCGGGGCCCCGGTACAGGGCGTCCATGTAGGACGGATCCGACGCTCCGAATGCGGATAGCTGGAGGATGCCGAATGCGAGCGCGTGGACGGCGACCGCGCCGATGGCCATCCGCCACCTGCGATCCAGGGGTCGCGGCGCCAGATACAGGGCAAGAAACGTGATGGCGGCCACGATCCGGATGGCATCGATGCCGATGTCCCACATCTGGACGGACCGGGCCGCGTCGAAGTCCCGGTTCAGCTGGAACCGGTACTGGAAGAGGGCGGTCACGGCGAGGTCGAGGCCCTGGAGGATGACGAATGCGGCGAGGGCCCCCGTTGTGGCGCGGTCCGCGCGGGCGCGAACGAGGGGGATGACGAGTCCGAATGCGACGAGGGCGCCGAGGCCGACGAGGAGGATGCGAACCTCCGTCATCGTATCCATGTCCACTGTGACCATCGCATGTGGCAGTGCGTCCTCATGGTTTGGTCCTTTGTGTCCCCGTCCGGACCGGGGGCGTGGCCAAGGGCGCCGTCGGCCGCGCAACCAGCATGAACCCGGCCGCGATGAGCACGAACGCAGCGAGAGCCCGCAGTTCGAACGGTTGCCCGAGCACGACCCATCCCGCGACCGCCGCGAAGACCGGTGCGACATGGCTCACGAGGTTCGACCGGATGGGTCCGACGCGCTCGAGGAGCGTGAAGTACATGAGGAACCCGACCCCGCTGGATGCGATGGCGAGGTACAGGAGACTGATGACGGCATCGCGGTTCCAGACCACGTCGCCGAGGTTCTCCACGGGGAACGCCACCACGTGAAGGACGAGGGCGCCGACGAGCATGTGCCATGCCGTGAACGCGAACACGTCCATCCCGTGGCGCGTGCGGCGGACGATGGTGGATCCAAGGGCCCATGACGCCACCGCCACCACGACCGCGAGTTCGCCGAGTCCCTTCAGATCGAAGAGGGAGGATCCCGGTTTCAAGGAGGCAAGGATGATGACGCCGGTGAGGCCACTTGCGAGGCCGAGGAGTCCCCCGAGGCCCATGCGCTCGTCCTTGAGGAGGAGGCGGCTCGCAAAGGTTGTGAGGACCGGATTGAGGCCGACGATGACGGCGGCGACGGCAGCCGTCGTGTACCGCTGACCCCAGAACAGGAACGCGTGGTACGCGGCGACGTTCAGGACGGCCGCGATGGTGATGGCCGTCCACTGGGCCCGGCCGCGGGGGATCAGGTTCGCGCCGCGGACGGCCGCCACGGCGAGGACGAAAACGCCCGCGATGTCGAACCGCAACGCCGCAAACAGGAAGGGCGCCTCCTGGAAGCCCCGGAACCCGAGGCTGATGAACATGAATGCCGTGCCCCAGATGGCCCCCAATCCGAGAAGGAGGATGAGATTGCGGCCCGCAAGGCCGCCGCCGGTACCCATGGATGCGCGAATGAGGGTGGGGTAATAATCCATTGCGCCGTCGGAGCCGATGATTCGTCGCCCGGGAGTATCGGTAAACCGGCGGAAACCCTGAAACCCATCTTGGATCCCAGACCGACTCCATGACCGATTATGCCGTGAACGATCTCAGGGGTCGCAATGTCATCGACCGGAGCGGGACCCAGATCGGGACCGTGGACGACGTATCCATCGACCCCGCCAACTGGACGGTCAGGGGCCTCGTCGTGAACGTGAAGCGCGACGTGGCCGACGACCTGCACCTGGAGACGCGGGCCCTTGGCAAGACGCGGCTGGATGTCCGGCCCGAGCGCGTCCAGACCTTTGGCGAGAACGTGATCCTGAACGTGGACACCCAGGACATCGCCGCATCCCTGCGCTCCGAACGTGGCACGCCAACCTGATCCCGGACATGCGGCCAGGGGTCGGCGGCGGGGGTTAGTTCCGGCTCGCGGGTGCCGGTTTCGCAACCGGCGCACCCGGCTTTCCGCTTGACGGCATGTCCTCCTCGGCCCAGCCCCGGATGGTGACCACGAGGTCGTGTCGGGCGGCCGCCGGCAGCATGGCCGCATCCAGTTGGCGCTCCACGAGGTCCGCCTCCGCATCCGTCACGCGCCCATCGGCCATGAGGGCGCGGATCTGGGCATGGACGGCCGGCGACAGGGCCGGGAAGCGCTGGTCCAGTTCGAGAAGGCGCAGGCGCACCAGGTAGTCGCCGGCACGCTTGTCAAGTTCAAGGAATTGTGCATCATCCACGAGCCCCCTCTTGTGGAGGTCGCGGATGCCGGCTCGGATGCGGATGAGCCGCTGCGTCCCTTCGTGGGGGGCACGCTTGTGGTTCTGGAAGGCGCTCTCCATGCTCGTGAGGAGCATGGTCAGCCGCTCGCGGCGCTTCCGCACGCGCATGACGGCGAAGGTGCCGCCGCCGATGGATCCGGCAAGGGCGATGAATCCGACGACGGCCTGGCTCGTCTCGTTCGCCCAGAACGGGACGTTGCTGCCGGTGCCGCCTCCGGCCCCGTCCGAGATGCACTCGATGCCGTCATCGTTGATCTTCCACGACCCGTTGCATTGGCCTTGGGCCGTTGCGGCAGGGAGGATCACGATGACCATCGCGCACGCAGCGATGAATGTGAGTGTCGTGATCGGTTGTCCCATGGCCTGGCCTCTGACGCGGCAGGAATCTGGAAGGTTGATAAGGATTCCCTCGTGACCCTGCGTCAAGGGGCGGGCGGATCGGCGCCCGCATCCCAGGCACTTCAAGGTCGGGAACGGGGCCGGGGCCCACCATGGCGCGCGGTGCCGGGGGAGTGATCGGTCGCGGTCCATGTGGCCCGGCGGGATCCCCCATGGCACGGCCCACTGGGCGGCGCGTGCCATCCCGGTCCGCAATGCTCCCTCGCGGAGTCGGGCAAAACCCTATCCCGTCCCAGGAACCCCTTGGGTCGCTGGTCGCCATGCGCTGGATTGCGGTTACAACGGTAGTGCTCATGCTCACGGGGGCGTTTCCCGCCGTGGATGCGGCCCATTGGTCCCTCCACGATTCCGAGGTCGATGACTTCGCGGCGCGCACCATGGAGGATGACGGCGAAGTCTTCCCCGCCGGCATCGCTGGCCTGAGCGGCCGAGCCAACGCCGTGGTCCCCGTGGGTCGTGAAGTGGGCGACGGCTCCCCGCTCCTCGACGCCATGGTCGGCACCGCGTACGTCCAGGGCCCCGCAATCTATCCGGGCGCATTCGCCGCAGACTTCGCCGGCCCCCGCATCCTGCTCCCGGGCCCGTGGAGTTCCTCCGCGTGGTACGGCGAATGGAACGACCTCGACCGCGACGGCATCATCGACGACATCCATGACGCCCAGAACGCTGCGACCGACGAATTCCGCTGGAAGGGCGCCGCCTCGGGCGAACAACTCGAAGTCGCCCTCTATTACCCGGCGCCGTCGGCGAACCGCGCGTACCGGCAGACCATGGAGGATCGCACGGACCCCACGAATCCGTACCAGGAATGGTCCCCGTCCACCGGCTTCGACAACGCCCACACGGACGAAGGGTTCCTCGAAACGTGGCCGACCCTCACGGTTGCGGGCGCGCCCCGCGTCATCGGGCATCCCCTCGGGTACGACCTCGACCACCCGAACGCGCTCATCGACGTGGACATCTACACCGGGATGAGTTCGGACGTGGAAACCCTCTACGTGGCCGTTGCGGAGTACGTCGGCCGCGAGGTTTCGCCCCTCGTCGCCCAAGGCGTCGGACTCGCCCTCGGCACGACATTCCTCGTCGCCGGCACCGTCCTCGGCCTCGCAGAGGACGTGCCCGTCGATGGGATTCCCGTCCCCGGCGGCCTGCCGGACCCCCTCCAGACCTACGCGGAGTCGCAGCGCATGATCACGCCCGCGGACGCCCGCGAACCCTCGACCGCGGAGGACGACTTCGGTGGCCGGGCCCTCTTCGGCGGCGTCGGCGACCTTGCCGGCTCCGGCAACACGTACGACGGGTACGCGGACGGATTCCACCTGTGGGCGGACACGCGGGCCCGCGCGTACGCGTGCGGTGGAGTCTACGCCTCGGTGCCGGGCATCAGCCTCGCCTACCAGGACGGCCTCTGCTGGGCATCCAACTATCACCCGACGGGTGAACTCGCCGGCGACGGCCGCACCCACGGCCTCATCCTCGGCCTCCAGGTCCAATCCCTCCTTTGGCGGGACCGGAACGGGGATGGCCACGTGGGCGACGTCTGCGACACCGCGGACCCCGCGTCCTTCGACGCCGCAGCGAACGCCTGCAACGACGCGCCCCACCCGTGGCCCCACTCGCTCACCGGCGGCGAAGTCGTGCGCGTGTGCTCATCCACCACCGCCAAGGGCGGCAAGGCCACCCTCACGCCCATGGGCGCGAACTGGCCGGGCGTCATCATCCTGAAGGATGCGAGCCACTCGACGAGAATCGCATACGACGGTGCACCGGAGCGCGTCACGGACGCCCGCCCCATCGACCTCCGGTTCGATCAGGAATGCAGCGGGAACGCGGTCCTCCCGCGAGACCTCCTCGCATTCCCGCAAGGCGCCATGACCGTGCCCATCCGCGTGGAAACCGTGGTGGACATCGCCGGGTGGTCGGACCTGACTCAAGGGATCGAGCTTGGCGCGGAGCGTGTCGTGGATGTGGACGTGATTCCGGCAGGGTTGTGACGGCGCGCCGGCTCCCATCCCGGGGCGACGCGCGTCGTACGCCGGACAGGACGGGGGCTGCCGGGGGTCCCCGGTTGCGGTCGACGGTCCCCATCCGAAGGATGCAAGCGCGGGCTGATCCCGGAATGGGTTCGCTTGCGCAGGGTGACCGCGAATTAGTCGTACGCCAGCAGCGGCCCCACACGCGCCGCCACCGCCTCATCATCGAGGGCCCGCGCCACATCCTCCGGCCCCTTGAAGGGCCGGGCGAGACTCAACCGCACCGCGCGCTTCTTCCCGACACCGGGCAGCGCTTCGAGCTGCTTGAGCTTCGCCGAGTTCACGGGGAACGGGATGACGACGCCCGTCACACTCCGGTACCCGTGGTCCGTGACGGCCACGTCCACGAAGCCGTTGAGCGGCACCTCGTACGGGACACCCACCAACATCGCGTAGGTGCCGATGGGCCGGCCGAAGGTGACGATGCCGTCCCGCGATTCCATGAACACGTCCTTGAGGACCGTGCCCGCGGGGAGCATGCGCTGGAGCATGGGGCGGTCCACCTGTTCGCGGACGTATTCCTTGAACTGGAGGAACTTCTTCTGGTTCACCTCCACTTCCTGCCCGTCCACGCTCACCTTCCGGATGTTGATGCGGCGCGCGAGGAGGCCCCGCGTCACGTACTCGTCGAGGAATTCCCGGTTGAAGCGGTACGTGTCCACGGACTCGCCCGGAAGGCCGGCGAGGAAGTTCAGGCCCGGGAGGAACCGCGGGAACCCCGTGGGTCCGCGCTCGGCGCCGTAACGGTTCAGGATGGCGGCGGCTTCGAGGACGCAGTCCGCGCCTGCGTTCAGGTTGTTCGCCTCTTGAACAGCAGGGTCCGCGCTCTCCAGACCGAAGGCGGCGATGTTGCCGTCGGTCATGTACTCGCAGATGAGCTTCGTGACCTTGAGGCTCGCTTCGGGATTCTCCGTGACGACGGCGGGGTCCACGTTGTCAAGGTGCAGGGAATGGAGGTCCGGGCACGCCTTGTGGATGCCGCGGAGGAGGGCTTCGATGGCTTCCGGGTCGGGCTCGGGCGTCGGCGTCTCCCCGAGGCCCTTGGCATGGTACGCGTAGAAGCACGCCTGCCCGCCGATGCGGAAGTTCCGCACGCCTTCCCGCGCAAGGGCCGCGACCTCGTCCACCACGTCCTGGATGGGGCGATACGTGGGTTTCCCTTCCTTCGGCTCCATGCAGAACGAGCAGCCGCCGTTCACGTACCGCACGCACCCGTGGTACGTGT
>JBFILE010000167.1:0-8431 GCA_041599855.1 Thermoplasmatota archaeon | reverse complement strand
GTGTAGGAATCGATGGCGCGCATGACGCTCCACCCGTACGGCATCCAGACGTCCATGCCCTTGATGGGGTAGCGCTTGTCGATGAGGCCGGCCTTCTCGACGATCTCGTTGTACCATTCGCTGAAGTTGTCCGCTTTGCCCATGGGAGACGGCCTCGGAGGCCGCGAAACGCGCGCGGGCGTATAAAAGCGTTGAAGAAGCGACTGGGGTGCCAGCCGCCCCCTCGAACACACAGCAATCTCTCTGCAAACCGTCATGAGCCGCCGCGGGGGGTTCCGAATTCATGCTCCCCCCCTGCATTCGGGATTCACGCCATCGCCGGTTGCGTCGGCCTCGGCCTCGCGCCGGGATCCGCAGCACCCGCGCCGCGGGCCCATGGCCGCGGTGGCATCGGGGAATCCGCCCGTCAGCGGCATGGCGACGGCAGCAGGTTGTGCACCGGCGCCGCGGAGGGGACTGCCGGGTCCCCCAATGGCCAGGTGGCAAGTTCCACGTCCAACCCCCCGTGCGTCCGCGCGAACCCGACCGCCGCCCCGAGGTCCGTGAGGGTCTGCCACGCGGCGCGTCCGTTGCACTCCTCCAAGGAACGCAGAACGCCGAGGGCGCGTCCGTCGCCCGTGATGATGGGACTTCCGGAATCCCCGGGCACCCCGCCGGCCACCTGGATGAATGTCTCCCACTCGTTCGACCCCGCTTGCACGATGCGCCCCTCCATGGGATCCACGGGCCCCGGCAGCGACGCCTGGAATCCGTCGCGGAGGCTCGAGTTCCCGAACATCTTGACGGGGGTTCCCGGGGGGGCCCCCTCGGCGATTCCCGTGGGCCCGCCCCAATGGAGGAGCGCCGGGTGCGCAAGGTGGCGCAGGTCCGGCCGGAGTTCGACCACGGCGAAATCGTTGTCCAGGGAGTCGGCGAGGCTTTCCTCCGCGGGCGGGCACCCGGTGGCGCCGCCGGTGACCATGGTGCCCCAGGAGCAGTATGCGACGCGCGCCGCGTTCTCGAAGCCCGCGACGCTCACGAGGGTTCCGACGTCCCACCCGTCGAGACAATGGGCGGCAGTTCCGAGGAACAAGGAGGCGTTTTGGGGGCCGTGGAAGAGGAAGTTGGCGGTGCAGCCTCCCTCATGGATCATCTTCACGCCGGGGCGGATGATGGCATCCTCCAGGCGCGGCCACCCATCCCCGGCTGCCCGGCTCGGTGCGACATCGGACCAGGGCCCGGTGAGCGATTCCATGGTGATGGTCACCTCGAACGGCACTCGCGCCGGTGCCCGGACATCCCAATGGCTGGCGCTCACGACGATGGTCCACGTGCGCCAGCCGTTCGACGGCGCCGGGCGGGACTCGCAGGATTGCGTCTCGTCGGGGTTCATCCCCGTGATCGGCTCACGAGCCCGCTTCGCCTGGAGCGGACTCCAGAGGCAGAGCGCGAGTCCACTTGCGTCGACCACGTCCACATCAAGGTCAGTTCCTTGCGCGCGATACGCGAGGGACATGTTCACCCGGAGCCACATGGCCGGCGGCAGGCTCAGGGTGGTCGCGGCGCGCGGCGACCCTCCGCTCAGGACGTCCGCACCCACCGGAACATGGTCCGCCCACCGCCACGTACGATACCCGGGTTGTTCATAGTCGAGGAGTTCCGCGCCCGCCACCGACGCGTTCGCCGGCAGGGGCGCGGCGGCCGGCGCGGACCCGTCGATCGTTGCCAGCGGGGACGCCGGATCGCCGGCGTCAGGCCCGGGCGTCACGGGCGGTGACCCGACGCATCCCGCAAGAATCGTCGCGAGCGCGATGGCCACGGTCACCACGAGGGGCGTACGCATACGAGTCCAGTCGGGGACGCCTCTTAGACGATTCCCGTCCGGTTGTTGAACCGATCCGGCAGGAACGTCTCACCCGCGAACCGGATGAGCATCGGGCCCAGGATCGGCACGAGGCGGAGGCCGAGGGTGGTAAGGCCCACGGTCATCGGTGCGCTCCACGGTGACCTGGTGGCGGTCGAGTTCGTCCTAAGCCTCCACGTCCCCACCGCGGACATCGCACCGCCCGGGTTGGACGCCTCCGCGGGCCCGTGCATCATGCCCCCTTCTTCACGCCGACCCGCTTCATGAGGCGCTCTCGGAGTGTGGCCCGCAGCATCTGGCTTCCGTCCCGCCGGGATCCGTCCGCGCCATCTCGGCGCGGGTGTCGATGGCGCGCATGACGCTCCAGCCGTACGGCATCGACACGTCCATGCCCTTGATCGGGTAGCGCTTGTCGATGAGGCCGACCTTCTCGACGATCTCGTTGCACCATTCGCTGAAGGTGTCCGCTTTGCCCATGGGCGAAGGCTTCGGATGCCGCGAAACGCGCGCGGGTGTACAAGAGGCGTTGAACGCGGGACGCCGGATGCGGCATCCCGGTCCCGGAGAGGCGGGGATCATCCCGAGGAGGCGTCCGCCTCGCCGGGTGCGATGGGCGCGGGGGGCAGGAAGGAATACACGAGGTCGATCACGAAGTCCTGCCCGAACTCGTACCCGGTTCCCATGGTGGCTTCGCGGCTCGTGCCCCGGACGCCGAGGGCGAACTCGCCGAAGTCGGCCGGAATCTCGATCGTGAGGGGGGACGTGCCACGGACTTCGACGTCGCGGGTCCACGAGTAGCACCCGTCGCCGCATGATTCCGTGTCCGCCACATGGAACCGGAGGGTCTCGGTGAACGGGGATTCCGCGGTCCAGGCGAGGGTCGCGGTGCCGCCGATCAGCGTTCCTTCCATGGGGAAGTGGAGGCTCGGATACGGTCCAGCGGGTCGCGTGGGGCTCGCGATGCAGTACGTGCTGCCGACTCCGCCGGGATGACAGATGGTGTCGCCGGTGTGGCCTTCGAGTTCCAGGCGCTTGGTGATGGGTTCGTCAACGGATGGCTCCGCGGGCGGCGCGTCGCCCTCGGGCGCGGCCGCCGCCGGCGAAGCGTCCGCTTCGGGAACCGAAGCCGATTCGGCGGGTGTTTCCGTGGACTCGGCTTCCGGCGTGCTCAGGCATCCCGCAAGTCCGACGGTTGCGGCAAGGAGGAAGGCGAGGACCGTCACGCGTGATTGGGGCATGAGGCTGCATTCCCGCACCCGCAGAGGTGGTTTTTGGGGGTTCCCGGAAACATTCCCGGACCCGCCGGTGATCACCGCTCCCATTAACGGCCGCGGCGGGCATGTCCCATCGCTGCCGTCGTCGGGACCGAGGATGCCAATCCGCTCGCCCCGCGCCAGCAGCGGCAGCGGGGACAGGACGTTCCCGGATCGGGGCCAGCCGCACCGGCTTGCCGAAGTGGCGGCTCAGCCGTTGGACGGGAAGGTGGCCCCGATCGCGTGCCTCCGCCCGGCGTCCGTCACGACCCCTGTGTTGAAGCAGAGGGGTTCACGGCGGATCGCGAGCCGCCGCGCCATCGCCCTTCGGTGGGCTGTCGCCTCGCGCGGGCCTTGGGCCGAGCGACTTGTACCACACCGTGAAATCGCACTCGGTGGCGAGTGCGGGCACAAGGTCCGGATACATGGATTCGAAGGGCTCCTTGGTCCGGGGCACGTACCCGAGCCGCGCGTACCACCCTTTCACGAACTCCTTGTGCGGGTGTGTCCAGTGGCGGGGCACGAGGATTTCGAGACGCATCGTGTGACATCCGCGTTCCCGCGCCCACAGTTCCGCGTGGGCGACCAGGGCCGTTCCGATGCCTTCGCCGCGGTGGTTGCGGTCGGCGACGAGCATGCCGAACTCGCCGATGCCTTCCGGCATGAGCGTCACATTCACGGATCCGACGAGCGCGCCGTCGATCTCGGCGATGATGAGCGCCGACTTCCGGAGAAGCCCCTCGATCTCAGCGGGGTTCGTGCGCGTCCCCGTGCGATTCCACATACCGGATTCCGCGTCGTCGTACACGTCGTTGATGAGGGCGGTGAGGCGAGCGATCCGATCCGGGTCAAGGTCGGAGGGGTTCGCAAGGCGGGTCGTCACCCCGGTTGGTCGGGTCATGGGGAATCCTCCGGGGTCCCGGTTCCGCGTGCGCTCGCCCGACCCGGGCGCGCAGGGCGAACGGTCGGCCGGAGCGAGTTGCGGGGTCGCATCATCCTTGCCTCCCACACCCGTTCCCTCAGCCTTCAGCCGTCGTCTTGATGTCGGCGAGGTCTGCGTCGAGCGCCTTCTTCATGGCCCCCTTCGCCATCCAGCCCGTCAACGCCCACAGGACCTTGGCGCCAGTGGTGACGGGGGTGCCCTCGAACACCTTGGTCAGGCGGGTCCCGCCGCCATCGGGTTCCAGTTCGACCCGGGACACGTACACGGAGCCGTGGCTTTCGGCACGCGCCTCGTAGAATGAATCATCCTTCGCGTCCGTCACCCACATCACCTCCGTAGCGGCCTTGCCGAACATCGTCCGGGTCTCCCGCCACTTGAGGCCCACCAATGACGGGCCCGTCGGTCGGTCCAACATCTCGATGTCATCAATGGCCGAGATGCTGTCACCGGCATTCTCGATGTCCGCGACGATGGCCCACACCCGTTCCGGCATGGCCTTCACGTCGATGGATGCGGTCACCTTCATGGATGCGCCAACGGCTCCCTCGGAGAAGAAACCGTCGATCAGGTGGGGATCTTGCGGCATGCCGCCGGATGGCGGCAGCAATCTGGACCATCGCCGGCAGGTCCCCGACCGTATCCGGCGCGGCCATTGCGGGAGCCGCGGTCACGGATTCGTCGGGGCCATCCCACGCCTCATGGCTTCACCGGAAGCGTGCAGGGGGAGTGGGGCGCGGCGGCGTCATCCACCCCGCCCCTTGGCCACGTCGGGGTGCTGGAGCCGGCGCTGCGGCCGGGTCTCAGATCCCAGCCAGCCCGATGTTCACGACGTTGTGGTCCCGGGCCCGCTCGGCCTGGTTGTAACCGTAGCAGTCGACGTCGCCGGTGATCATCAGGATGCACGTGTAGTACCCGCCGGCACTGACTTGGGTAGCCAAGCCGCCGACGTAGTCCTCGTCCTCCCCCCATCCGCCATAGCCGTGACAGTCCACGGTTCCGCTGTTCATCAGGATGCACGTATGCATCACGCCGCTGCTGACCTGGATGGCGAGGCCGAGGTCGTGGCCTTCAGCCGCCCCTTGGAAGTTCGAGCCGTAGCAGTCGACGTTGCCGGTGTCGAGCAGGATGCACGTGTGGTACCCGCCGGCGCTGACCTGGATGGCATTGCCGCCGTCGTAGTCTTCGGCCTGCCCTTCCAGGTTGTAGCCGAAGCAGTCGACGTTGCCGTTCGCGAGCAGGATGCACGCGTGCACCCAGCCGGAGCTGACCTGGATGGCGTCGCCGCCATCGTAGTACCGCCTGCTCTGGTAGTGCCCGCGGCAATCGACATCGCCGGTGTCGAAAAGGATGCAGGTGTGGTACCCGCCGGCGCTGACCTGGATGGCGTCCCCGCCGTCGTAGTCTTCGGCCTGCCCGTTTGAGTTGGAGCCGAAGCAGTCGACGTTGCCGGTGTCGAACAGGATGCAGGTGTGCCGCCCGCCGGCACTGACCTGGATGGCGTTGCCGCCGTCGTAGTCTTCGGCCTGCCCCTCCGCGTTGTACCCGTGGCAGTCGACGTTGCCGATGACGAGGAGCACGCACCTGTGGTACGTGCCGGCGCTGACGGCGGTCGCGGGCGGGTTGGCGCAGACGGGGGCCGTGTCGCAGAGCGTTTCATTGACCGGGCTCGCCGTTGCGGGGTCCGCGGAAACAAGGAGTGGCGCCGCCAACAGGGCAGCGACGAGGGCAATGGTGATGGATCGGAGTCGGAACATGGTGATACAGCCTCTTGGACGTAGAACAGGCACGCGTGACGGGATGCGTCGCTTGGCGGAGATCCGGTGTGAATGAAATGCTACGGATTGCGCCGCAGAAGATGCCAGCCCAAGCGGTCCCCGAGGATCGCGCAGATAAGGAATCTCTCCTTGGACCGTATGCGCTGGAGTACCATACCTGTTTTTTCCGCCGCGGGTCGCGTCCCGGGGGCACACCGAAGATTGACGACATGGCACACGGCCTGCAGGACGCGGCGGCTGGGCCTTTGGACGCCTGGCGGAGCAGGAAAGCAGGCGGCCCGGGGGCGCGTCATGGGCCTCGTCAACGGGCAGGCGGCAGGGCAGGCAGCGGCAAGTACGACGCCACGCGGGTGGCCCCTTCGGCTGCGGCCTCGTTGTCCGGTGGAGCCATGGGGGACGCCTATTCCGACTCCGGTGTAGTAGCCGCAGTCGCCGGATCCGTGTGCGAAGGTTCCGGGGAAAGGCAACCGGCGAACATGGGGGTGATCCGGGCAAGGGCAAGGATCGGGATCATGCGAATGGGCGTCAACCCCATGCTCACCTGGTCGGGGACAAGGACACCGGGAAACGGGGACCCCACAGGTTCCGGCAACAACCTTGTGCATCCGGGACCCCATCGAGGTGTACCGTGACTGTCTCCGAAGGCCAATCGCGGCCCGGATTCCCCAAGTCTCCGTGGACGGGTCCCGCCGCCCCCCAGGGGCCTGATCGCAACCGGTTGGCGGATTTCCTGCGCGTCTTCGCCATCGCATGCGTGGTCCTCGGCCACTGGCTCGTGGCCGTGGTTCTCTTCCGGGATTCCGAGCTGGTGGTGACCCGCCTTCTCGTGGTCATGCCGGAGATCCGCTGGCTGACGTGGGTCTTCCAGGTCATGCCCCTGTTCTTCCTGGTGGGCGGTTTCGCGAATGCGGGGTCGTGGGATCGGGCGACTGCCCGAGGGGAGAAGTGGCCTGCGTGGGTGGCGCGCCGGGCCCAACGGGTTCTTGCGCCCCTTCCACTCCTTGTCGGGGTCTGGGTCGGCCTCGTCGCAATCCTGCCCTGGGCGGGACTGGCGGAGGACACGGCGCACCTTGCGAGCCGAGCGGCGTTCCTCCCCATCTGGTTCATCGGCATCTACCTGCTCGTCGTCGCGAGCGTCCCGCTCACCCTTCGGTGGCACCGGGCCCAAGGCGCCCGGGCAGTCCTCGTGCTCGCGCTCCTTGCAGGCCTCGTGGACACGCTCACGCGCATGGGGGTGCCATGGGTCGCCTTTGCGAACGCATGGATCGTGTGGGCGACCATCCACCAGGTGGGGTACGCCTGGCATGACCGGGGTCTCCCCATGGGCGTTCGCGCCGGTGTCCCGCTCATGGTCGCAGGGCTCACGGCACTCCTCGTACTCGTGGGGTTCGTCGGGTACCCGGTGAGCATGGTCACGGTTGGTGAAGGGGTGCCCACGAATGCGGGACCGCCGACGGTGGCACTCCTCGCGCTCGCGCTCACCCAGATGGGGATTGTCATTTCGGCCCGGCGACCCCTGGAAGCCTGGCTGCGCCGACCCCGGCCGTGGGCGGCCATCGCGGCATCAGGCCGGGTGGTGCTGCCGGCATTCTACTGGCACATGACCGCGATGATTGTCGTTTCGACAGCTGCGTATCGAACCGGTTTCCATTTCGGCCTCGGCTCGGTTGATGCCGCGTGGTGGGTGACGCGCCCCCTGTGGCTCGCCTTGTACGGCGCCGTCCTTGTCGTTCTCGTGGCCGTGTTTCGCCCCCTCGAACCTCAAGGGTCGAGCGGCACCGGCGCAACCGTTCCCCGCACCATCCTCGGTTTGGGAAGCACTCTCTTCGGAATCCACCTGCTCATCACGGAGGGATTGTATCCACTTGGATCCAGGATGCCCGTGGCCCTGGCAACAATCCTCACGCTCGCCATCGGTCTCACGCTCCTCGGAATGTTCCGCCGCGCTCGCGCCGGGCAGGCCGCACGGTGAGATTCCGCCGTCCGTGATCGGATTCGCCACGCAGCCACGATCCGTGGATGTTCAGCGCCATTCCGTTCCTTGCGTGGTCGTTGCCCATCAGGGTGCGACCACGGGTCGAATTCCGGGTGAGAACATGGGCGCGACCGGGATGTTGCCCGTCCAGAGCCCCGGCTGGCGCCTCGTATCTTGCCCGATGAGACGTTTGTCCGCCAGTGACGTGTACCCAGGCAGCGGCGGTTCGACGGACCGCAGCGGCCGGTCGTCCCCCGGGACGACAGCGGCTTCGCATCACGTCGTCCGATCCCACGCGGCGATGACGCACGGCATCATGCGAAAACGACCACGGCGGCGATCGGGAGCCGGATCATCCACGGGAGTCGGTCCCGATTCCCTTGTCCGGAACCGGGACCCGCGCGCCTCAGCCGAGCAACCGGATCAGCGTCGGCCCCAGGATCGGCACCAGGATCAGCCCAAGGATCGTGAACCCTACTGTCATCGTGGTCCGCTTGATGGTGACCTGGATGCGGTCGAGCTTGTCCTGGGTCGCATCGTCCGCGCCTCGGACATCGTAGCCGGGACGACCGCCTTCGGCGGGCTCGAACACGAGGTCGTCCTTCGTCACGTTGAATCGCTTCATGAGGCGTTCACGCAGGG
>JBFILE010000166.1:0-8466 GCA_041599855.1 Thermoplasmatota archaeon | reverse complement strand
GAGGGCCCACGGCCTTGAACCGGCCAGCGCCAGCCCTGCCGCCCCTGACCCCAAACCCCGCGTTCGTCCGCGGAACCCCGAAAGGTGAGGATGATGTTCGCAAGTCGTCAAACCCGGTCCGGGAACCACCGTTCCCGCACCCAAGCGCTCAATCGATGAGGTACGCCCCGCTCACGTGGCACGGCTTGTTCGCGAGTGCCGTCATGATGGTCGTGATGCGGTTGATGCCGTCGAGGTTCATGGTGTGGGACACGCGTACGCAACTCCGTGGGAAACGTTGCCACGGGGGGTATTTAGAGCGTCTTGAACACCCCGCCCCACCCCCGGCACCGGCCCGCGAACCTACTCCCTGAAGGCCGTGTACGCGTCCGCGGGCTCCGTTTCGAACACCGTTGCCACGAACTCCCATTCCTGGTTCGCCGCGGCCCCTGCGGTCGCCGTGTCGGCGAAGACGTCGGGCATGATTGCACCCAGGTCGTGGTCGATTTTCATCAGGACGAGCTTGAGCGGGCTTGCGCCGGAGACGCTTGCGACCGAGGCTCCGGAGCCGTCCTGGGCGGCAAGCATGAGGGTCGAGGATGCGGGGCTCGCGGCCGTCCAGCGCAGTTCAAGGACGACGGCGACCACGCCATCAGCAAAGGCAACGTCGGGGATCGTGGTTCCGGCGCGGAATGCATTGGCGGCGGCTCCTGCGGACAGGGTCGTTGTTCCATTGGTGAAGGCCGCGACCGGATCCGTCGCAACCCCTGTACTATTGTCCCGGGTCTCGTTGCCAGTGCCGGATGGGCCGCCGTTCGAGCTGTCCGGCCCGATGTCATCCCCGGGGGGCGTCGTTCCGGGCGATTCTTCGTCGAGGCAACCGGCGAGGGGTGCCGCAAGGAGGGCAACGGCGAGGAGGACATGGTTCGCACGCATGGCTTCGGCTCGCGAGGCCGGTCCTTCAACCCTTCCGTGGCTCCGTGCAATCGTGGCCGCGCGTGGCTCCCGCAACGGAGCGGGATGATCGACCGGCCCGCTCGGTGGACACCGGCACCGGCGCCAACTCCGCGACCCCAACCCGACGCAAGGAATCATCAAGCACCATCGCTAAAGCGCCATCCCTAAAATCCTCCATCCACAACACTTGACTCTCGTGGAGGAGTCCTTGTCTCATCGACCCGGGCGCTTCCGGCGTACCGGTCCGAAGGAATTGATGCCAATGTACCTCAACCAGCGCAGCGTGGGCTTCGGCCTCGCATTCGCCCTCCTCGCCGTCGGCCTCTTCGGCGTGACAGGCGATGCGAAGGCGCAAGATGGCCTGACCCAGACGAATCTCGAAGTGACGGTGGACTCGTTCGATGAGCCGATCCGCCCCCTGTCAGGGTCGATGACGAAGAAGGTCACGGTGACATGGAGTGGCGTGAAGTATGCTGCGAACTCCCAGCTCACGCCCATCCAGGTGACGCTCAGCGTGAAGGGAGCACCGACCTGGGTCACAGCGACCCTCAGTCCCAGCGTGGTCTTCCTTTCGCCCGACCAGGGCAAGGACAAGGTCGAGGCAAAGGCAGACCTGACGATCTCGACCTTGGCGGATGCCCCGGCGCGGACGCCCGCATCCTTCGACATCACGGCGACCACGTCGGGCGAAGGAAATGCCTACGAAGGCACGACCGGCACGGGCCGCGCGACCGTGATGGCCGACTACTTCAGCCTCTTCGACATCCAGATGCCGACGACCCTCCAGACGGGTCGCCCCCAGGAGGAGATCGCGTACCCCATCGTCGTGCGGAATCTCGGGAACGGGGAGACGAAGGTCTTCTTCGAAGTCAAGGACAAGCCGGAGGGGTGGCAGGTCGTGGAGCCGTCCCCCATCACCCTTCCCCGGGGGAACGCCGGCAAGCCGGCCGAAGGGCAGGTGATGCTCATGCTCCAGACCCCAAAGAAGACGGGGTACATGAACGACGTCGGCGTCGTCACCATGGAGATCACGAGCGTTTACGCCTTCGACGGAACTGTGAAGGGCGACCGCACCGTGGTCAGCGTCCTTTCCACGGCAAAGGGCTTCGACGTGCCGGCTCCCGCCGGGTTCGGCATGATTCTGCCCCTACTCGGCGCCGCTGCGACCTTGGCGACTCGGCGCCTGTGATGGTTCGCGAGCCAAAGATGCTTCGATTCGGAACCCTTAAGCCCCCCCCCCGTGGTTGCACATGTGGAGGAAAACAGACCATGATCATGAAAATCAGTCCGATCTTGACTGCGACCATGATAGTACTATTGACATCCGGATTTGCCGAGGCCAGCCATGAACCCGGTGGCTGGCAACCCGGAATGTGCGTCGGCCCGCTGACATTGGGATGCGAACACTACCAGACGCACGAATGGTGTACGATCTACACCTACATCCTCGACACGTGCATTGAAGTCCGGCCGGAGGCCGAAAACACGGGAATCTTGCCGTAGTGTGCAAGTCCGACTCCACGGATCCGGCGGTCGGAACGCCGACCCCCCTTTTTTGCATCGCCCCCTTCGTCGATCTGCCTATGGCTCAGCATCCACAATGGGCCGGCAACGACCTGCCCCCTCCGACTCCCGGGGCTTTCGCGCGATCCCTCGGTCAAGTGGCAAACCCGCACATCACGCCGGTTTGTCTCTAGCCCGACATCCACAAGGCTTATACGGCGAAACCCGTACTTTCGGCTGCCCATTGGAGTGGACGGCAACTGCGTCGTGTGCGCGACGCGTTGACGGCTAATACCACTCTGGCGTAGAAAGGAACCGCTAAATACGGCTCGTCTGCTCGGGCACGTCTAACCAAGGAGAGAGGTTGCATTTCATGCTCAAGACAAAATCCCTGAAAATCGCCATCGCCGCGATGTTCGCCATCGCCGGCCTCGCCGTCGTGGCGGACCCGGTTGCGGCGCAAGCCGAAAAGCCGACGATCGAGGTCGAGGTCGGCACCTTCGACGGCCCCATCCGCCCTCTTTCGGAAACGAAGGAAGTCACGATCACTGTAAAGTACACGTACTTCGGCCCAGCCGGGGCCTCAGGTTTGGTTCCGGTTCGGGTTGCCCTCCAGGCAACCGATGTCCCCCCTTGGGCCGTGGCCACGCTCAATCCGCCTGCGGTCTTCATGCCGATCCAAGCGGGTCAAGGCCTCACAACGGTGACCAAGACCGCAAAGCTCATGATCTCGACCACCGCCGACGCCCCGGCCCTCACGCCCGTCACCATCAAGGTGAAGGCGAACTCCGACGGCAACTCGTACCTGAACCCCGCCAACGGTGAGGGACAGACCACCGTCACCGCCGACTACTTCGGTCTCCTCGACGGTGTCGCCGGCACGACGATCCAGATCGCGAAGCCCCAGGAACAGGTCAGCTACCCGATCACGGTCACGAACCTCGGGAACGGCCAGACGAAGGTGTTCTTCGAGATCACCGGTGCCCCCGAAGGATGGCAGGTCGTCACGCCCCAGCCCGTCGTGCTCGAAGCGCGCCAGCAGGGTGGCAAGAAGACCGCGGAAACCATCCAGCTCCAGATCCAGACGCCCTACCGCAACGGATACCTCAACGAGGTCGGTGTGGTCGGTCTGCGGATCACGAGCGTGTACGCGTTGAACGCGGACAAGAAGGGTGACGCGACGAACGTGAACGTGCTCACCACGACGAAGGGATTCTATGTCCCCGGTGTGGACGGCCTCGCCATGACGCTGTCCTTCGTGGGTGTCGCGCTTGCGATCTCCGCCCGCCGCCGCTTCGCGTGAGCCCGAATATCGAACCGGGCGCGTCCGTTCCGCGGGCGCGCCTCCGCAACCTCTCCGGGGGCTTGGCCCCCGGCTCCCTTCGAGCCATTGCTCGAAACCGTTCCTGAATCACCCGAGAGGTCGTTGAACGCCGTGAACCGAGCCGTCCCCTTTCTCCTCATTCTCCTCGTCGCGGCTCCCGCGTTCCCTGTGGTCGAGGCGCAGGCGCCGGTCGACCCACGCGACATCTACGGCATGAAGGTCACGCTGGACCGGTCGTTCAACACCGTCCAGTATCTCCAGAAATCCAATTTCACGGTCACCATCGAGGACATCTCGCGGGATGACGGCCAAAGCGCTCCGGCCATCGGGCGCCTCGTGCACACCATCCTCGTGGAGAACACCGTCATCGAAGGACTTCCGTCCGGCTGGGCCGCATCCACCGATGACACCGCGTTCACAACGACACCGGGCGACATCGTCCGGACCACGCTTCGCGTGACCGCCGGCGCCGCCATCCAGCAACCCTACGTGCGCGTGAACATGACCCTCGCCTTCATCGCCGGCGACACGGTCATCCGCGACACGGTCACCGTTGCGGTGCAGGTGGCCCCGTACTACATCGCCCTCGTCCTGGTCAAGGAGGTGCCACCTCCCCAGAAGCAGCAGAAGATCGTGGCGATTCCGGTCCAGATCACGAATCTCGGCCTGTACCCCGACAAGTTCCTGCTCAATGCGAGCGCGCGGGAAGGCTGGAAGGTCTCGATTCCCCCGGAGATCACCCTGAATGCGCTTGAGACGCGAACGGTGTACATGAACGTCCAGACACCGAAACGCGGCATCTACGAGTTCGGGGAACTCTCCATCGTGGAAGTGAGCGTGAAATCCGCGAACGATCCGTTCGTCGCGTACACGCGCAGCACGGTCGTCAAGGTCCAGGGCTTCTATTTCAGCAGCTACTGGCAGCCCCTGACGATCTTCACATTCCTCGCCGTCGGTCTCCTTGTCGCGCGGTCCGCGGAACGATCCGGACTGCGCAACGGGGAGGACGGCAAACCCCGCCCGTTCGAACTCACGCCTCGCCAGCGGGTGCTCCTCGGCGAACTCAAGAAGCGTGACCCGGAAGCGTACAAGGCGCGCATGGCGCAGCTTGCGGCGATCCATCGGACCCGCCGCGAAACCTATCGCCGGATCCACAAGACGCGGATCCAGGATGAAAAACGCCTCATGAAGGCGGAGCATCGTGAAGCGAAGGAGGAACTCGCCCTCCGGAAGGAGGCGGCCTCCGAGCAGAAGGAAGCCGAGAAGGCCAAGCGTGCCCGCGTCCGCGAGATCGAGAAGGAACGCGCGAAACGCCTCGCTGCCATCCTTGAGATCCGCAGGAAGCAGGACAAGATCGACGGGAAGGAGCGCAAGAAGCGCGAGAAGGTGCTCGGCAAGGAGCGGAAGAAGACCGAGAAGGCCCTCGCCAAGCAGATGAAGGCGGACGCGAAGGCCGCGAAGAAAGCCGCCCGCAAGGCGAAACCCGGCATGATGTCCCGCATGAAGCGGAACAAGAAGGGCGACGCAGAGTCCGGCGGCGCCGACCCCGGGGACGAGCCCCGGAACGAGTGAGCGGGGTTCCGGAAGCGGATCATTCGGCCGGGCCGAGATTCCCGTACCAAAACCCCTATTACTCGCGAAACCGACAGAGGAGGGAGCCGGCCAGGGTGCCGGGCAGGCAGGTGACCGGATGACGCGGCACTCGACTTTGATCCTGGCACTCGTTCTCGGCCTCGTGGGGGGCCCTGCATTTTCCGGGTGCCTCGGGGCTGGCGCCGCGCAGGAACTCGGCGTTGTCGCCTCGAGTCCCAGGCAGGGGGGTGGCCTCACCCTCGGCGTCATGAAGGCGGGCCTCATCGGCAAGGGCCCTTCCGGGCAAGCCGATTTCGAGATCCGCTACGACGGCACGCGCGTGTATCCTCCGCTCCCGTTCGGCGCATCGTTCCAGGTCGAGAACGGTCGCGGCATCGAGTTCGTGCCCTACAACGTGTTCGTGGTCGGGAACGGCAAGTACGAGGTCGTCGTGCGCTTCAACGGCGAGGAATCCTCGATCACCACCAACGTGGAGAAGTGGGTCGAATACGTGTACCTGCATCCGTACGACCGCGGATCGAAGGTGGTCGTCGACCTCCAGTTAAGCACCTCGCGCGGCGGGGCACCGACGGATCGCGTCATCGCCGTCGGAGACCTCCGCATCGACATCCGGTACCGGGGCGCGGACGGGAACTCGGATGAATACATCACGAGCATCCGGACCTCGACGCCGGAGGATGAGACGTTCACCCGGATCGACGTGCCCAAGGGCAGGTTCACGCGGCCCGGCTACTATTCCTTCGATGCCGTGTTCCACAACAACCAGGCGAAAGGCAACACGTGGGTCGGCAACGACCCCTCCCTCGCGGATCGGAACCCGCCGTGGAACTGGGTGTACGTAGGGCCTTGAAGCAGGGTGGCCCCAAGTCCCTCCGGCGTGGCGGTTTCCAGCAGGTTTTTGAAAGGCGCCGCGCGTCAAGTGCCCATGCGCCCCTCGCGCGTGTTGTTGTTCATCGCCATGATCGCCACCTCCACGGCTGCAGGCTGTTTCGGTGACAGCGGCTCCCAGTCGGATTCCGACAAGGATGGCGTCCCCGACGATGTGGAGACCAAGGGCTGGAGGATCATGGTCCACACGGTGAACGGGCAGGAGGACCGCTCCGTCAAGAGCGACCCCAACAACCCGGACACGGACGGCGACGGCCTTCGCGATGGCCAGGAACTCCGCGACACGAACACGGACCCCTCGAATCCGGACACGGACGGCGATGGCCTCCTCGATGGCGATGACATCACGCCGTCCGCCGAGGTGGCTGCCGCGTGGCGCGCCGCCGGCATCCTCGAGGACCCGGACAAGCCCGGCACATTCCTCGGCGAGAAGAACGCGTGCGATGCGGCGAAGGCGAGCCCGAGTCGCTACGATTCCGACCAACCGATCGGGGACGGCATCCCGGACGGTGTCGAGCGGGTCGGGTGGACGATCACGATCCGGGGCGAGGAGAAGACGTTCCGCACGAACCCGTGTGGCCCCGACTCCGACGGCGACGGCCTCGTCGATGGGGAGGAGAAGGCCCGCGGATCCGATCCAACCCTGCTGGACACGGACGGCGACGGCGTGCCCGACAACCTCGACGCGGACCCCCAGTATGATCTGAGCCTCCGCATCATCATCGACACGATCACCCTCAAGCAGACGAAGGACGTGCCGCCGGGCGCGGACTTCCGGTTCGACTTCACGACGAACGGTGGCGCGGCGTCGAAATCCGTGCGCGTGAACCAGCTCGATTCCCCCCAGAAGGTGGACCTTCCCATCATCCTCGATGTGGACGACACGAGCGGCGCGTACCCGGACCTCCTCGCGGCGATATCACTCGTAGTGGTCGATGAGGACACCACCGGCGATCAGGCGATCGCCGTCCGGGGAAGCGCGAACGTGGTCACGTTCACGGTGAATGTGCCAACCGGCGAGTACGAACTGGATGGCGCGGAAGGCGCCGGCCGGCTCACCCTGAACGGGGATGATGCGACCGTGGTTCTCCGGTTCGAGACCATCAAGGCGTGATGCCGCACAAGAGGCGGGTTTATCGGGGGCGCGTTCATCCCGCCCCCGTGACCCGTGCCGCGCCCGTCGCCGCGACGCTCCTCACCCTCATCGCCGCGGCCATGTGGGGCACGACGTTCGCCGTGAACGACTGGGGTGTCACCCAGGTTGACCCCGCCATCTTCGTCTTCCTTCGATTCATGCTCGCGGGCGCGAGCGGCCTCATCCTCGCCCGCATCGTCCACGGGCGATTCGAGGCGAGCCTCGGCCGGCATCCTGTCATCATCCTCCTGGGCCTTGCGACGGCGGCATCCTTTTTCCTCCAGTACGAAGGGCAGGCGCTCACGACGCCCGCGAAGGCGAGCCTCCTCGTCAACAGCGGGGTCTTCGTTGTCGCAGGCCTCTCCTACGTGTTCCTCCGCGAACGCCTTCCGGCCGCGTCATGGACCCTCGTCGGGATTGCATTCGTCGGTGCCGCACTCGTGGTCACGGACGGGCGGGTTCCGGACATCGCGGGCGGATCATTCCTCGGGGACCTCCTGGTCCTTGGCGCCATGGTCGCCATGAGCGGGTACATGGTGCTCGTGAAAGGGTGGTTCAACCGACGCACCGTGCCCGTCATCGCGGCTGCGGGGTGGACGTTCACGTGGGCCGCGGGATTCCTGCTGATCCCGTTCCTCCTTGCGATTCCGTCGAATCCGTTGCCCACGACGGGGCCTGCATGGCTCGCCATCGGGTACACCGGCATCCTGTGCACGACCGTCGCGTATGCGATGTGGACGTTCGCCATCCGGACGCTCAGCGTCACCGTGAGCACCGTGCTCCTCCTTTTTGAGGTGGTGGTCGCGGTCGCCATGTCGTGGGTGCTGGACCTTGATGCTTTCACGCCGGCGGTTCTTGCGGGCGGGAGCCTGCTGGTGATTGCGATTGCGGCGATGAGCGTGCTTGGGGCCCGGGCGGAGGGGACTCCGAACGCTGCTGGCGAGGCGTTGGCGGAATGAGGGTCGGGCGGACGGCTTGACGGAGGGCGGCCCGCATCGGGCCCGGGCGTGTGGATATCGCGATTGGGGGGTCCGGATGTTGCGTGATGTGGGGAAACGGTTGGGAAACGGGTGTGGCCGCACCCCGT
>JBFILE010000165.1:0-8473 GCA_041599855.1 Thermoplasmatota archaeon | reverse complement strand
GGGGAAACCGGGCACCGTGCTCGCGCGGACCGACGAGTATCGGCAGGTGGCCGTGCCGGAAAATCCCTGGGGCACGCGGGGACGCGTGCCGGCCCTGGGCACGCGGGGGCGCGCGCCGGCCCTGGGCACGCGGGGGCGCGTGCGGGTGACGGCGGCAACCGCCGTGGACCTGAGGGGCGAATGGATCGGCCCATCGTCCGAAGGGCGCAGGTGACCCGACCCTCCCCCCGCCTGAGTTCACCGGAACACGTACATCACGATCTGGACCTCGACGAGTCCGTTCGGGATGCTGGGATGCTCGATCATGGCAAGTCGCGACGACGAGCCCACCGCCGCGTCCTTCGGGATCGACGGCCCGTAGTCGAGGAACAGCATCTGGTACGAATGCGTCACGAGGTTGTGGAGGAATTTCGCGGCCTCCGCGTCGTCCTTCGGGTTCGTGAGCGCGCTCGGCTTGTACGTGGTGAGGATGACGCTGCCGTTGTTGAACACGCCCGGCTTCGAGACGGCGAGGGTGTCCTGCGCCCGCCCGTTGGCCCCGTCAGGCTTCGAGATCACGTGGGTGTACAATTCCTCCTCCTTGAGTTGCCATGCGAGGCCCTGGTCATCATACCGCTGCCATGCGAGGGGTTCGGGCACGTGGAGGATGGGGTGGGTGGAATCGGGTGTGGTGACGCCGCCGCTCGCGGTCACGACACCGGACCCGTGGAGGGGCTGCATCCACTGGTAGTTCTGGTTCCCGCTCCCGAGGACGATGAGGTGGCCGCCGGCATTCACCCAGTCGGCGACGCCGTACTTCACCTCGGCCGTGGTGAGGGCACTCTGCTTGACCCCGCTCCCCACGATGAGCACGTCGAAGTTGCCGAGGACGCTCACCATGTCGCGGGTGCTGTGGTCGGCATCGGAGAAGACATCCCCGTCGGGCGCCGTGGATGCGTCGTACAGGATGCCATCGAAGTTCGCAAAGAGCGATTGCAGCGCCAGGATCTCGGCCGTCGCTTCCGCACTGGGGGAACTCGACGTCGAGAACATGTCGGTTGCGGTCACGTGGAAGATGTCCGGCACGACCTGCGTGGACGTGGTCCGCATGATCTTCACGGTGTATTCCCCGACCATGGCGCAGGTGATGGCCGGGCAGGTGTACGTCTTCGCCTTGTTCTTCGGGAGACTGACGGTGGTGTTCACGATCTCCGTTCCCAACGGATCCACGATGGCGAGGATCGCGGACGTCCCCGAACTGATGCGGGTGCCGTCGCCCTCGTAGTGGTCCATGTGGATGACCACGTCATTCCCCGCCACGAAATGGGTGCCACCGGCATCCACGATGAGGTTCACGTCCGGCGACCCCGCCGTGTCGAAGACCAGGCTCGCGGCAGTGATGGTGGCCACCTCCTGCCCGTACGGATCCCACACGCGGACGCGCACGTCATATGCGGGTTCATCCCAATCCGCATCGAAGTAGCGCATCGTGATCGTGTCCGATCCGGACGCGCCAAGGATGCTCGTGTACTGGTCGTCGACCGCAATGGTGGACCCGTCCGCTTCAAGCAGGAACGAGACGCGGAAGATGGCGGACGCGGTGGCACCGTTCGTGATTGTCGCCGAGATCTCATGATACCCGACCTTGTTGGTCTGGGACAGGGACAATGATGCAGACGCGGTCGGCGATCCGTACGAGGCCAGATACGCCGGGGCAAGTCCCTTGTACGGCGCCCAGTTCGCGTCCGACTGGGAGATGAGCACGGGGTACGTGCGGATGTGGAAATCGAATCCGTCGAGGCCGAGGGCATCCTTCACCTCCTCGTAGTCCGCGTACCCGTTCGTCGCGGCCTCAAGGGACGCATGCCGGAGGGCCTCGATCTTGGAGTAGTTCACGAGGTTCGGTCGATTCGGTTCACTGAGGCCGAAACGCGCGATGTTGTCCGCATCCTCATGCCATTCGGTGGACCCGGATTCCGTGATCCCGGCGCCCGACAGGATGAGGTCGAGGGCATCGCGGGCCCGCGAGGAGATCTCCACATGGTCCGCGTCCTGGGAATCCCGGGACAACGAGACCTGGTAGCCCACGACGAACGCGAAGATGCTGGCATACAGGATGCCCGAGACAAGGAAGGTGATGACGGCGGACGCGGCGGAGTCGCCGGCGGCCCGGGCAATGAGGCGGTGGATGGGCCCGCGGCCGTTCATGGTCGAAGCCGGACGACGCCCGCGACCCTCCTGGCTGGAGGAGGGGCGCGACGACGCGCGGCGAATGGGTGGATCAGGTGTCCGTGCGCTCATGGGTGCTTGCCTTCCGCTCGGGAAAGACAGAACCCAGCCAAGGTGCCCGGGATGCTGCGTAATCCGCCAACCGCGCAGCATCGCACCCGATCCGTCCGACAACCAAGCTTCTGCAAGGTCGGGTATATAGCCGTTTTCCGGGTGCGCGGAAATCCAAACCGGACGGGGGAGATGGATGTCGGCGGTGGCTTGCGGCAGGGGCACGACCTCTACCTGGACGGGTTCACATGGACGGCGCGCGGGAAGACACGAGGACATGGGCCCACGTGGGCACCGGGGCGCGAAGGCGCGGGGCGCGAGGGCACCGGCGCGCGAAGGCGCCAAGGCGCAGGGGGTGAGGGCACCCGGGCGAGAACCCGGTTCCGGAAACCTTCGGCGACCGATTCCGCCCCGGCAAGGCTTTCAGGAACCCCCGGAATCCGGCCCCCATGACCCAGGAGTCCCCCAAGGTCGCCCTCGTCACGGGCGCCTCGCGCGGCATCGGGAAAGCCACCGCCATCCGCCTCGCCGAGGACGGCTGGGACGTCATCGCCGGCTACCACGAGAACGCGGAAGCCATGGAGGACACGCGGCTCACCATCAACGCCTACGGCCAACGCTGCCTCCCCGCCAAGTTCGACGTCGCGAATCCGGACGACGTCATGGAGGCCGTCGAGGAGGCTGTGACGGAGATGGGCCGCCTCGATGCCGTGGTCCACTGCGCCGGCGTGTACGAACGCCGCACCCTGGAGGAGACGGACCTGGACACGTGGCGCCGCGCCATCGACGTGAACCTGTCCGGCACCTATTATGTCACACGCGCGACCCTGCCCCACCTCCCGAGCCCGGGCGGCCGCATCGTCACCTTCTCCAGCGTCCTCGGCGCCAAGGGATCGAAGCACGGCGCCCACTACGCGGCGAGCAAGGGCGGCATCATCGCCCTCACGAAGAGCCTCGCCCTGGAATTGGCGCCCCGCGGCATCCTCGCGAACACCGTAGTGTCGGGCGCCATCGACACGGACATGATCAAGGAAGAGGCGGAGAAGCGGGCGAAGCGCGAGCGCCGCATCCCCATGGGCCGCGTCGGCTCGCCCGACGAGGTCGCGGGCACGGTGACGTATCTCCTCGGCCCCGACTCTTCGTATGTCACCGGGCAGACGTTCCACGTGAACGGCGGATTCTACCTGTGAGGCGGATTCCGCTGAACATGGCGGGAACGCCGGGATGCGGCAAGCAGATCCGAAGGCGCCGGGGCACCTCGGGATCGGACGGGCAGGCGCCCTGCGCGTGCCCCGAAGGAACCCTTAAATCCCACCCCCCGTGTGCCCTCGGCCATGCCCTTCCGCACCTCCGAAGACCAGGACATGATCCGCAACATGGTCCGGGAGTTCGCCGAGAAGAACGTGCGCCCCATCGCCGCCTCCATCGACCAGGAGAAGCGGTGGCCGTCCGAGAACATCCCGCGCATGGCGGAACTCGGCCTCCTCGGCATGAACGTCCCCGCGGAATGGGGCGGCGCCGGCGCGGACATGGTGTCGTACGCAATCGCGGTTGAGGAACTCTCGCGGGCGTGTGCCGCCCACGGCGTCATCGCCAGCGTGAACAACAGCCTGTACCTGTGGCCGGTCCTCGAATTCGGCAGCGATGCGCAGAAGGAGAAGTTCGCGACGCCGTACGCCAAGGGTGAGAAGCTCGGCGCGTACGCGCTCTCGGAGCCTGTTGCGGGGAGCGACCCGGCAGGCGGCCAATCGGTCGCGGAGAAGAAGGGTGACACGTTCATCCTGAACGGGCAGAAGAACTTCATCACGAACGGCGGCCACGCGGACACGTACATCGTGTTCTGCAAGACGGACCCGTCCCAGCGCCACAAGGGCATGAGCGCCCTCCTCGTCGAGAAGGGCATGGACGGTTTCACGTGGAGCGAGCCCGAGCACAAGATGGGCATCCGCGCCGCCCACTCGACCCAGCTCTACTTCGACAATGTGGAGGTCCCCGCGGAGAACCTCCTCGGCGACGAGGGCATGGGGTTCAAGATCGCCATGAAGACGTTGGACGGCGGCCGCATCGGCATCGCCGCGCAGGCCCTCGGCATCGCCCAGGCGAGCCTCGACGCCTCAATCGCCTACGCGAAGGAGCGGGAACAGTTCGGGAGCCGGATCGGGCAGTTCCAAGCCATCCAGTTCAAGCTCGCGGACATGGCGATGCGCGTGGAGGCGTCGCGCATGTTGACGTACCGCGCCGCCGAGATGAAGGATCACGGCGAGAAGTACGGCCCGGCAGCGGCCATGGCCAAGTGCTACGCGGGCGACACGGCCAGGTGGGCGGCGACGGAGGCTGTCCAGATCCACGGAGGCAACGGGTACACGACGGACTACCCGGTGGAGCGCTACATGCGGGATGCGAAGATCACGCAGATCTACGAGGGCACCAACGAGATCCAGCGATTGGTGGTGGCCGGGGAGTTGCTGAAGTGAGCGCAGCGAACGAAAGCGAGGCCACGGCAAAGACCAGGCGAAGCCTGGTCTGAGCCGCAGATCTGCCGAAGTGAGCCAAGCGAACGACGGCAAGCTCACCACCGGCCCCCGCAAGGCAGGACCTGCCTCGCCGACCCCCGGGAATGCACAAACCCAGCGGTGCGCAACGAACGAACGCGAGGCCATGGCCAGCACCATGCGAACCGGGATCTGAACCGCAGATTCCCTTCCAAGTGCGCGCCGCCCGCACAACGGAGATGAAGCCTCCGCGAAGGTTTCCCTCCGTTTCGCGCCATTCTCCGCGTGGACCCGGACAGTCGAACGCGACACGTCACCTCGGGCCCACCGCGCCCTTGCAAAGGTTGAAGTCACGAACCCCGGGTTGAAATTTATCTTCATGGTTTCTTTCGTTTCCCGTGGGTCAGCCTTGGCTTTCGCACTCGTTGTCGGCGTGCTGGCGATCGCCATGGTCGCGCCGACCTCTGCCGCTGCGAGCATGGCGGACACGTCGAACGGACTCCTTGGCGTCTATTACGACAACGCGGACCTCTCAAGCCCCGTCCTGGCGCGTGTGGACCCAACGGTCGACTTCGCGTGGGGAACGGGCGCGCCGGACGCGGGCGTGGGTGCCGAAACGTTCAGCGTGCGGTGGACGGGATTCATCACGGCCGCGGCGACGGGCACGTACACGTTCTACGCGGACAGCGAGGACGGGGCGCGGATCTACATCGGCGGGACACTCATCCTCGACGACTGGGTGGACGGTGCCGCAGGGACCGACACGCCGAGCAGCGCCGTATCCCTCACCGCGGGGGATCCGACGAGCATCCGCGTCGAATACTACGAGCACGGCGGGGAAGCGACGATGCGCCTGAAGTGGAGCAGCGCCGCCATCGCGAAGGCCATTGTCCCGGCGGGTGTGCTCACGCCCCAGGGCCACGGGCTTGCGGCCACCTACTACGACAACCCCGATTTCACGACCCCTGTCCTTCAGCGTGTCGACGCCAACGTGCACGTCAATTGGGGTACGGGAAGCCCCGTCCTGAGCATGGGCAGCGATACGTTCAGCGTGCGGTGGACCGGCTTCATCACGGCGCCCGCCACCGGCACCTACACGCTGTACACGCGCAGCGACGACGGCGCGCGCGTCCGCATCGCCGGCACCACGGTCATCGACGACTGGGAGGACCAGGCCCCGACCGAGGATTACGCGAGTACGGCCGTGTACCTTGAGGCCGGTGTGCCGACTGCGATCGAAGTCGACCACTACGACAACACGGGAGATGCCTCCATGCAGCTCAAATGGAGCGGCCCCGGCCTTGCGATGACCATCATCCCCTCGTCGGCCCTCACGCCCCACGCCGACTTCCACGGGTTGCAGGGCACGTACTTCACGGGGACCACGTTAGCTGCAACCAGCGAGGTGTTCCGGCGGCTTGACCCGAAGATCGCGTTCGACTGGTACGAGACGCAACCCGAAGGCCTCCCCACGGACGCGTGGAGCGTCCGCTGGACCGGCTACATCGTGCCCCCCGAGACCGACACCTACACGTTCCACGCCTCCATCAACGACGGGGTCCGCCTCGACGTCGGGGGCACCCGCATCATCGACGCGTGGGCGGACGGCAGCACCACGCACACGAGCCAGACCCTGGCACTCACCGCGGGGCAGGCGTATGCGTTCAGCCTCGAGTTCTTCGAGAACACCGGCGACGCGCGAGCGATCCTGGCATGGAGCGCTCCCTCCGTTCCGCAGGCGGTCGTGCCGTCCAGCGCATTCCGCCTCACCGCGTCCACGGCGACGGAAGCCATCCTGCCCACGATCACGAGCACGGGCGTCACGGGGGAAGCCACGAGCGCGTCGGGCGCCCCGGTCGCGTACACGGTGCCGACGGCAACGGATGACGACGGGAGCGCCGCCACCGTCACGTGCGCCCCTGCATCCCTCACGGCGTTCGCGCTCGCAACAAGTCAAGTGCGCTGCACCGCCACGGACGGCCGGGGCAACACGGCAAGCACCCGGTTCGGGGTGACGGTCCATGACACCACGGCGCCGTCGATCCATCCCGGTGTGGTCGGAGTCGCCGCCGGCTGGTCCTATACCTGCATCCTGACGACGGACGGCAATGTGGATTGCACGGGAAAGAACCATTTCCTGCAATCCCAGGACTACACGGGTGGCGATGCGACGCAGGTCGCCGCCCTCGACCAGCACACGTGCGTCCTGAAATCGAACGGGAACGTGGATTGCTGGGGCCACGGCAGCCAGGGGCAGGCCCAGGATTACGCGGGCGGCGACGCCCAAGAGATCGCCGCCAACGCTGGCCGCACGTGCATCCTGAAAACGAACGGGAACGTCCAGTGCTGGGGCTACAACTGGCTCGGCCAGGCCCAGGCGTACACGGGTGGCGATGCGACGCAGGTTGCCACAGGGTTCGACCACACCTGCGTCCTGAAGACGAACGGCAACGTGGACTGTTGGGGGTACGACGCGCATGGGCAGGCCGCGGACTACGGAGGGGGCGACGCGATCGCGGTCACGGCCGACAGGTACCACACCTGCGTCCTGAAGACGAACGGGAACGTGGACTGCTGGGGGTCCACCAGCTACGGGGCGGACGTTGATTACCTCGGTGGTGACGCGATCCAGGTTTCCGCCGGGTACAGCCACACCTGCATCCTCAAGTCGACCGGGAACGTGGACTGCCGGAGCACATCCAACACCGACGGCCAGGCCGCGGATTATGCGGGCGGCGATGCCGTGCAGGTCATCGCCGGCCGGGAGCACACGTGCATCGTGAAGACCTACGGGGACGTTCACTGCTGGGGCCGGAACGACAACGGGGAAGCCCTCGATCACAACCCCCGCCCGGCGGTGGAAGCGACGTCCACGGCCGGTGCCACGGTCACCTGGCTCCCCACGACGTGGACGGATGCCGTGGCAGGAAGCGGCACCGCCACCTGCGACCGCGCAAGCGGCGAAACGTTCGCCATCGGCACCACCACGGTGACATGCACCGCCGACGATGGCGTGGGCAACACGGCGACCCGGACGTTCCCCGTCACCGTTGAAGACACCACCGCACCCGTCCTCGAAGGACACGCCCGCACCGCGGAAGCCACGGGCACAAACGGCGCGGTCGCCGGGACCGCGTGGACCGACATCGGGGACGGAAGCGGCTTCACCACCAACTGCAGCCCCTCCACCGTGGCGGCCGGTTCCTCGGCCAGTGTCACCTGCACCCGCACCGACGCGAGTGGCAACACCGGAAGCACCACATTCACCCTCACCGTCGAGGATACGACTCCGCCCACCATCCACGCGGGCGTGCGGGATGTTGCCGGCGGCAACTACCACACCTGCATCCTCGTGACCGACGGGGACGTCGACTGCTGGGGAAACAACGCCCAGGGACAGGCCGCTGATCTGGCAGCGAGCGATGCCACCGCCGTCATCGGCGGCGGGTACCACACGTGCATCCTGACAACGGCCGGGAACGTGGACTGCTGGGGCTACAACAACGACATGCAGGCCAATGACTACAACGGGGGCGATGCGACGCAGGTCGCAGCCGGCATCTATTACACGTGCATCCTGACTACGAGCGGGAACGTGGATTGCCAAGGCCTGAACGACTACGGGCAGGCCGCCGATCACGCGGGCGGCGATGCCACGGCGATCGCGGCAGCCGGATTCCACAGCTGCATCCTGAAAACGGATGGGAACGTGGAATGCCAGG
>JBFILE010000164.1:0-8480 GCA_041599855.1 Thermoplasmatota archaeon | reverse complement strand
CCTTGCGGCCCGCGCATACCCATTCGCTCGGCACAATCGGGTGCCCGCCGGTCAGAAACGGGGCCGGTAGGGAGGTACCGGCCCGACCAGTAAAGGGCCGGTAGGGGGGTACCGGCCCGACCAGAAAAGGGCCGGTAGGGAGGTACCGGCCCCAGTTTCAAGCTACGGCCCCATATCCTTCAGAGGGGTCGCCTCCGGGGGCAGGACGATCCGGGAGGGATGACAAGTGGGGTGCTACCGAGCCGCGCAAAGCGCGGCGAGGTTGGGGGTGGACTGGTGGGGCCCCCACAGTCTCACCCACCCCTCGCGGCCCGCGTCATGCAGGCCATCATCGCACGCGGCACGCCACATGCCCTCACGACAGGAGTTCCGTCACATCCGCGAACAGGATCGCGCGCACGGCCGCATCCGTTGCGAAGAACGAGTCCTCGGTGTCGCGGGCCGGCGCGTCGGCGACGCCGCGGAGCACGGCCCGCGCCACGCCGAGACTGGACGCGTCGAGGGCCCCGTAGCCGTTGAGGGCCATGACGGGGAACTGCTCAGGGAGTTCCTGGTACGTGATGGGGGCGGTCCAGCACCCTTGGCAATACGGGTTCCCACCGGGATTCGTGGGGTCCGGCGGGTCGGAGCGGCCGGTGGGGTGCATGATGCCGTCGTGGGGGCCTTCCCCGGGTCGGATGCTCGCCGTGTGGAGCAGGATCTCGCGGAACTCGGCCATGGTGAGGTCGCCGTCTGCGAGGGGCCCCGCGAGAATGGCGCCGGGGGCGCCGACCGCGAGCTTTCCGTCCCGGACGCCGGTGCCCGTGTCGCCGAGGATGGTCCGCGCTTCGAGGATGATGGCGGCTGCCACGCCGGCCGCATACGGGGCTGCCGCACTCGTGCAGCAGGCGACGCCCGTCGGCGTCTTGTCCCGCATGTTGGTGGCGGCCACGGTGGGTCCGCCGTAGCCGTCCGCGACGACGTGGGCGGGGGCACCGCTCCAAAGGGCCACGTTGCCGTTGTCGTGGGCGCCGACGAGGATGACGCCGGGCGCCGCCGTGGACAGGAGTTGAGTCGGCGTGGGCGCGAATCCGGTGAAGTAGGCAGCGCCGTTTCCGCTTGCGGCGAAGACCACGTGTTTGCCGCTTGCGTTCTTGAATGCGCGCGTCGTGTCATCCCGGTACACCCAGCGGGCCTCCTCCGGGGTGGCAGACTGGGCGTCCCCGGGAACGTTGCGAAGGTTCTGGTTCGCGGGCGGCGCGATCAGGCTGAGCCACGAATTCGTCTGGAGGTCGATCCAGCCCTGGTTCGCGGCCCATTCCACGCTGCGGCCGCCGAGGCCTTGGATGGTGACGATGCGGGCCTCGGGCGCGAGGCTCGTTTCGCGGCCGGCGGCGCGGCCGGCCGTCATGGAGCCGTGGCCGAGTTCCTCGGTGAATGGCCCGGTTTCGGGAATGTTGAACGAGATGGCGCCGATGATGCGGGTGCCGGGGAACCAGAGGAGTTCGCCTTCGACGACCGTGGCCCATTTGCCGGCATCGGCGGCCCGGGCCGCATCGTATGTGGTCGCGTTCAGCGAGAGGTTCACGGCGCGGACGGTCGCGGGGTACCCGGCGATGTACTTCGACGGGTGCACGTAGGCGAGGTCACTGGTGTCCCGGAATTGTTCGTGATAGGGATTGATGCCTTCGTCGATGTGGGCGAGAATGACCGTGGGCCGCTTGCGGACCGGCACCGGCGGAGGGGGGGTCGGCGGTGGCGTGGTTTCGTTCGTGCCCGGCGTCCCCGTCGACTTCGACTGGTTCGTCGCGGGGGTGGTCGGCTCGACCGGCGGGTCATTCGTTTCGTTCGTGGTCGAGGTCGGCACGAGGCTTCCGGAGGGCGCAGGGTCCGTGGACGGCTCGTCGTCGAAGAGGCCGAGGCAGCCGGAAAAGAGCGGCGCAACGAGGAGCGTCGCCATGAGGATCGTGAAGGATTTCGTCGGTTGCATGAGGGCCGCCTCGCAACTGGGGGACGGATTGCGCCACATAAAGCTTCTTGACGATGTCTTGAAATCGGGGACCGTCGGCCAGGACCGTCGACCTCGTCCACCCGGCGGCCACCGCCTTCGTCCGGAGCCCGTTGCCCGGACCTCGTGCGATGGCCGGCATTCCGACAGAGCCATGAGGCCGCCGCACCCATGCCACGCCTCGCGAATCCCATGAGTCGCATCGTCGTGAAGATCGGCACGAACACGATCACGGACGCCGACGGCATCCCGGATCCCGTGTTCCTCGCCGACATCGGTCGCCAGATCGCCATGCTGAGGCAGGACGGCCACGAGGTCGTCCTTGTCACGTCCGGTGCCATCGGTGCGGGAAAAGCCGCCCTGGGATTCAAGGAGAACGTGCGCGATGTCCGGCTCCGTCAGGCGTGCGCCGCCGTAGGACAGAGCCGTCTCATGGCCATGTGGCAGGACGCGTTCGCCCCCCACGGCATCCAGGTGGCGCAGATGCTGCTCACGTATGGCGTGTTCTCCCACCGGAAAAGCTACCTCCACGCGCGCGCCGCCCTTCTCGCCATCCTCGACCTTGGCGTGATTCCCGTCATCAACGAGAACGACGCGATCGCCATCGACGAGATCGACACCACGTTCGGCGACAACGACAAGCTCGCGGCCCTCGTGGCCGCCAAGATGGAGTCGACCCATCTCGTCATCCTGAGCGATGTGCCCGGGTTGTACGACCGGCACCCGAAGCACCACGCGGATGCCCACCTGATCCCGGAGGTCAAGGAAATCACTCCCGCGATCGCGGCGGCAGCGGGCGATTCCGGGAGTGCTGGCGGACGCGGGGGCATGCGGACGAAGCTGGAAGCCGCGCGCATCGCCATGGAAAGCGGCATCAGCATGGTAATTGCGCGGGGTCGGGACGCGGATGTGCTGTCGCGGATCTTCCGGGGCGAAGCCGTCGGCACACGGTTCATTCCGCAGGATTCCCGGCTGGACACGAAGAAGCGGTGGATCCAGCACGCGGCGGCGCGCGGACGCATTTCGGTGGACGAGGGGGCCGCCCGCGCCCTGAAGGACGGGAAACACCTGCTCCCGGCGGGCGTCACGGCAGTGCGCGGGAACTTCGATGTGGAGAGCGTGGTCGAGATTGTTCTCGGCGACCGGGTCTTGGCGAAGGCAGTCAGTCGCTTGTCGAGCGATGACGTACGCAGGGTCCGCGGCGCCCACTCGGACGAGGCGGCGGTGGTGCTGGGCGTGGATTCCGCGAGCGTGAACATCACGCGGAAGGGCGCGCTCGTGCTTCTGTGATCCGCCTCAGAACGACCCGCGTGTGAGACGGCCTTTCCGGCTCTCGAACGTGTCCGGCAACGCCTCGTGGAGGAACTCGCGCGGATTCTCGGACGTGTACGGCTCCACGGTGTGGCCGCTTCCGAGGACCATCCATTTCGTCGTGAGGAGTCCTTCGAGACCCACGGGGCCGCGGGCGTGGATCTTGCCCGTGGATATCCCCACCTCGGCGCCGAGGCCGTAGCGGAACCCGTCGCTGAAGCGGGTGGACGCGTTCACCATGGCGTTCGCGGTGTCGACGCGCGTGACGAACGCGCGCGCCGCTCCCGAGTCCTCGGTGATGATGGCGTCGGTGTGGCGGGATCCGTGCGTGTTGATGAACCGGACCGCGTCATCGAGGCTGTCGACGATGCGGAGCGCAACGACGAGGTCGCCGAATTCGCGGCCCCAATCCTCGTCCGTCGCCGCCTTGGAATCATTTGCGAACACGCGCGACCGTTCGCATGCCCGGACCTCGACACCGGCCTTGGAGAGGTCGGCAACGATGGCGGGAACAAGGTCTTCCGCGGCCGCCTTGTGAACAAGGATGCATTCCGCCGCATTGCACGCGGCCGGGTAGTTCACCTTCGCATCGACGACGATGCTCCGGGTCTTCATCACATCCGCATTCTTGTCCACGTACACGTGGCAGACGCCGTCCGCGTGGCCGAGGACCGGGATGTGGGTGGAATCCATGACGTGGCGGACGAATGCGTTGGAGCCCCGCGGGATCACGAGGTCGATGAGGTCGTGGAGCGCAAGGATCTCGGCGACCTCGTCGCGGGTGTCGATGAGTTGGACGACTTCGGCCGGCAGGTCACGTTCGACAAGGCTTTCGCGAACGAGTTCGGCAAGGATCGCATTCGATTCCTTCGCTTCCTTGCCGCCCTTGAGCAGGACGGCGTTCCCGCTTTTCACGGCAAGGCTCGCAATCTGCACGAGCGCGTCGGGGCGGCTCTCGAAGACACAGAGGAGGACGCCGATGGGCACCGTGATCTGGTACAGGTCGAGGCCATCGTCGAGGCGCGTGGCCCGAAGGGTGCGGCCGATGGGTTCCGGGAGCGCTGCCACCTCACGGACCCCTTGGGCCAGCACCTTGAGCTTCGCCTCCGTGAGCGCCAACCTGTTCAGGAGCGGCGTTGCAAGACCCTCCGCGCGGGATCGTTCAAGGTCCCTCGCGTTGGCGTCCAGGATGCGCTTCGCGTCCGCGTCGATCCGGTCCGCAAGGGCCATGAGCACTCCGCCTCGGGCTTCGCGGCTGGCGCTCTCGAGGTCGCGTTGGCGCGTGCGGGCTTCGGCCGCTCGTTCGCGGGGGCTCATCGCCACAGGATTCGGGTGCCCCGGTTTAAAGCTCCCGTCGGTGGAGCCCACAGGCGTGCGACCGCCCGTCCGAAGCTTGCCCGACCCCGCGCCGGGCGGTCCGATCCATCACCATTGTTGCGACACGGGCCGGTTCCCCGGTCACGCCGGCCCGCGGGATCCGCGACTCGCGTAGAGCGGCCCGCATGCGAACACATACGCGTACCACATGAGCCAGAAGCTCAGCGAGAACGCGGCGAGCACGGTGGCGATCCCGTCCTCGACGAGCCATTCGAGTTTGGCGACGTTCGTGATGAACACGCCGATTCCGGTGAGGCCCAGCCACCATGCCATGGTGGATTCGAATTTCATGAGCCGGATGCCGCGGACCCATGCGCGGAAGGCCCCGACCTTGCGGCTGCGGTACTTGGGTGTGCGCACGAAGGCCTCCTTCGAACCGGACATGGCCCGGACGCCTGCGACGGTCGTGAAGAACATCATGCTGAACCAGATGCCCATGACCCGCATGGTCTGGCTCCCGTTGAGGCCCAGGGCCCGCCCGAGCGCCCATCGGATGCGGAGGATGCCTTCGCACATGATGAGGAACGGGACGAAGCCCATGATGATGAGTTCGCCCTTGTGGAAGTTGATGAACGGCTGGCCGAAGATCTCGGACACTCCCATGACGAGGAGGATGCCGGCGATCATCGTGAGGACCGCGCCGCTGAAGTAGTGGAGACTTCCCGTGAGGATGTCCCAACGCTGCCGCGGCGAGAGCTTGCTCACGAGTGCGAGGACGCCGTGCTTGCGGAGGATCTGGACGCCGCCGAAGGCCCATCGGTACTGTTGGCTCTTGAAGCCGGAGTATGACTGGGGCAGGAGTCCGCGGCCGAACACCTTGGGCACGTAGAGGCTGTCCCATCCGCAGTTCATGATGCGGATGGACGTTTCCGCATCCTCGGTCAGGACGTCTTCGCCCCAACCGCCGGCTTCTTCAAGGGCTCTCCTCCGCATGATGCCCATGGTCCCGCAGAAGATGATGGAGTTGACTTCGTTCCTCGCGGGGAGGATGGCATCGTAGAAGAACCGGTTCGCCCAGAATGCCTCCTCCGTGAACTTGGAGTAGGTGACATTCGTGAAGGCCTGGGGCGTCTGGAGGAAGCCGAGGTCCGGGTTCTCCTCGAAGTAGCCGACGGTCTCCTTGAGGAATGGCGGGTCCACGAGGTAGTCGGCGTCCACGACGGCGATGAGTTCGATGTCCCGCGCGGTGCGTCGCAGGAGGTCGTTGAGGGCTCCCGCCTTGAAGCCGCGGCGGTTTTCCCGGTGGCGGTACTTCACCATGTCCGAGTGTTCGCGGCAGAAGCTCTCGATCTCGGATCGGCTCTCCTCGTCGGTGGAATCATCGGCGACCACGATCTTGTACCGGTCCCGTGGGTAATCCACGCGCAGCAGGTGATCGATGGTCTCCATGACGATGTGCGGTGGCTCGTTGTACACGGGGACGTGGAATTCGGTTTTCGGGAACGAGTTCGTCGACTTGGCGATGCTCGTGTAGTGGCGTTTCCATGTGCGCCGGCTGGTGCGGTCGATGGTGTAGTACGCGTAGATGATGACGAGGATGAGGGAGAACGTCTCCGCGATGAAGAGGAGGAGGTTCAGGATCGTGAACTTCTTCGGCAGCATCACGGTGGCGTTGTAGAGAACGAAGCCCAGGACGGTGACGAGGAGGCTCAGGTACAGGATCGTTCCCGTGAGCGCCCAGTGGCCCCGCGCGATCCATGCGCCCGCGATGATCCCGCTGGCAAGGAAGATGATTTTCGTGAACGTGACGCCGGTGAGCGCTTCGGCGAGACCGATTCCGGAATCGCTCGAGATCGCCATCACGGTGTAGACGACAACGGAGAGTGCAGCGCCGAAGGCGGCCCCCATGAGGATCTTCAGGAAGCCGTGGGCGTTGGTGTCAGACGGGTTCCGCGGTTCGCTTTCTTTCATGTGTCCTGATCTCCATCGTGAATACGCATTCGGCTGCGCCGGTTCCGTGGCAATGGTCTTCGACGACGCGGACGTCCGCACCGAGGACGCGCGTGAACACGGAGCGGATGAGCCCGAGTGTCAGGTAGCAGAGGGATTCGTCCACTGTGGGGGCGCCCTGCCACGGGCCTCCGCGGACGTGGATCTCGTTGCGGGTGCGTTCGCCTTCGAGGCGGAATTCGCCGACCCCGACCGAGTTCAATGCGTCCAGCGCCTGGTCGATGTTCCCGGGTTCGATCCCGATCGTGAGTTCCCGCCCGATGGCCTGGCCCCCCTTGTAGAGCGCGTCCGCGTGGCGGATGGCCCAGACGACCTCGGCGATGCTGAGGGTCCGTGGTGGCGCGTCGTACGGGCTATCGCCATCCAGCTCCTTCCGGTTCATGGCGCTGACCGCGAGGGTCCCGCCGAGGACGGCGAAGCCTCCGATGAGGATGAAGAGCGGGTTCACTTCCTGGATCATGGCGTCATCCCCGCACGGCGACGAATTTGCAGAAGCCGTCACCTTTGTCTGAACATCGTTCCTCGTCCACCTCGAAGCGCTCCTTGGTGGCACGGAACAGTGCGCCTGCGAGGAGCCCGGCCTCCAACTCGTGACTTTCCTCGCGTGTTGAAGGGAGGCCTTTCGCGAGGAACCATTTCTCGCCGCCGAGGTCGCGGTTCAGCTGGATGTTCATGGATTCTTCGCGCAGGTACTGGACGACGTCCGGCACGTCGCTCACGGCGAGCCGGCGGCCGATCGTGAAGCCGAGGTAGTAGTCGCGGCCGTGGGCGCTCTCTTCACCGGCTTCATCCTTGAGGTACTTCGCAAAGTGTGATTCGAGCCACCACAGGACGAGGGGGATCGGCGCGGCGATCACGAACAGGAGGGCGACGGGGTGGTCCTCGAAGAACGTCATGGCTCAATCCCCCTTCACGCGTCGCACTGCCCGGAACTCGCACACGGCGTCCCCCTTGACGACGCAGCGGGTTTCCTTGACGTCGAATGGTGTGCCTTCCACATTTTCCAGTGCACCGGCAAGGAGGCCGGCTTCCGTGAAACAGACCGCGGCCCCGACAGCGGGCGCCTCCTTCGCAAGTTCGGTTCCGACGAGTCGAACGGTGAGGTGGGCGTTGGGGAGTTTCACGAACTGGGCTTCTCCGCACACGTCGGTCGCGGTCAGCTTCTCTGCCAGGTCGGCGAGGCTTTCCGAGTGCACGAGGCGACCGATCTTGTAGCCTTTCTGATACAGGATGTCGCGGTCCCGGATCTGGGCGAGGATGCTCTGGAGGACCCGCTTCCCGGTCATGCGGCGGTCCGCCTGTTCGCGGAGGATGGATTCGCTTTGCATCGCGTGCCGCATGAGGGCGTCGAAGTTCCTGGGGCGGGCGACGCCTTCGACTTCGGGGACGCTTTCGGCGGCTTGGATCACCCGAGGTCCGAGGGCCCTTCCGGGTGTTTTCGCCTTCTCCTTCATGGGGGGTGGGAGGCGGTCGCGGGTTTCTCCTTCGATGGCGAACGAGAATCCCGGGTCGATCTCTTCGGACGCGTGTTCGGCGTGGAGATGGGCGCCGTGGACGGTGGCGCGGCGCGGGGCCGTTTGGCGCTTGCGCTTCATGACGAGGGCGTAGCCGATGATGGTGGCCACGAATGCGACGAGTCCCAGAACGAGCCAGAGGTTCGTTCCTCCGGTCGAGTCGCCCGCGCCGGCGTGGCTCGCAACGACGAACGTGCCCGCCGTGGGAAGAAGCGATGGAATACTCATCTGATCCAACCGCGACGGCTCGAATGAGCGTCATTAACGTTTGTAGGACAAAGGTCGCAGAAGGAGCGCAATCCTCGAAGGCAAGGGGTCAACGCTCGCAGGGACGTGTGCGG
>JBFILE010000163.1:0-8565 GCA_041599855.1 Thermoplasmatota archaeon | reverse complement strand
CGGTGCGCTGGTGAAGGAGACGCCGGAGATTCCGAAGCTTGTGTGAACGGGCCTTTTCGGGTACGCGCCCGCCGGCCCACATCCAACGCCGGGAGGCACGACGGGGGACCATCCTGCGGCCCTCCGTCGCAACTGGGGAGCCATCCTGCAGCCCTCCGTCACGACTGGGGAGCCATCCTGCAGCCCTCCGGCACGACCGGGGAACTGTCGCCGCCTCGGAGCGCGCGAAGCGGTTGTCCGCCGTCCGGGACCATACGATCCCTTTTGTGCATCGCCATCCCATGAAAACCGGCCCATGACGGATCCGGCGATCGAGCTTTCGGGTCTGACCAAGTTCTACGGGGAGGACCTCGGCATCCGCAACGTGAGCCTATCGGTTCCACGGGGCGAGATCTTCGGATTCCTCGGACCGAACGGCGCCGGCAAGTCCACGACCATCCGCGCCCTGCTCGACCTGATCCGGCCCTCCTCCGGCACGGCAACCGTGTTGGGGTTCGACACCCAACGGGATAGTGTGGAGGTCCGTCGTCGCGTCGGGTACCTGCCCGGCGGGGCCGCGATGAACGGCAAGCTGACGGGGAAGGCGTTCCTCGAACACATGGCGAACCTCCGCGGCGGCACCGTCGAATGGGCCACCGTGGACGCCCTGGTTGCCCGGTTCGATGTGAACATGCAGAAACCGATCCGCGAATTGTCCATGGGGAACCGGCAGAAGATCGCCATCGTGCAGGCGTTCATGCATCGACCTGACGTCCTCATCCTCGACGAGCCCACGAATGGCCTGGACCCCCTCATGCAGGAGGCGTTCAACCAACTCCTTCGGGAGCGGCAGGCGGACGGCGCCACCATCTTCCTCTCGAGCCACAACCTCCCGGACGTCGAGCGCGTATGCGAGAGGGTGGGGATCATCCGCGATGGCGAACTCGTGACCGTCGAAGACGTCGGCGCGTTGAAGCGGAAGGCCATCCGTCGCATCGAGGTGACGTTCGCGCACGCGGTCGATCCGGGCGCGTTCCGGGACCTTGACGGCGTCCGGGACATGGAGGTGGCGGACCACATGCTCCGCTGCACGGTGACCGGGCCCCTGGATGCGCTCGTGAAGGCGTGCGCACAGGCCGAGGTCGTGGACATCCGGACCGAGGAACCGCGCCTCGAGGAGATCTTCCTCGCGTTGTACGGCAACCACTCCCATGACCCGACCGCCGGCAACGATGCCCCCGAAGGCCGCGCCGAAATCGATGGATCCGCCCGGCGCGCGGGGAAGGACCGTAGCGGTCGTGATGGGCACGGAATCGAGGGCGGCGGGGGTCGAGGCGGCCGCGACCCTAAGGGCGCCGGCAGCTCAGGCCGCGACCGCGCGCACCCCGGGGATGATTCCCCGTGATGGCCGCCCATGTGGAGGTGTTCCGGCGGCATGTGGCCGACCACTGGAAAAGCACCTTGGTCTGGGGTGCGTCCATCGCACTCATGTCTGTCCTTGTCGTCGTCATGTACCCCTCGATCGGCACGTCCGAGGACCTTGCAAAGGTCATCAGCGAAGGCCCGCCGGCGTACCGGGCGCTGACCGGGCCGTTCGCGGACCTCACGAGCCCCGCCGGTTGGTTGAACAGCCAGTTGTTCTTCATGCTCATCCCGATCCTGTTCCTCATCTTCGCGATCAGCCGGTTCGCGGACGCCATCGCGGGCGAGGAGGACCGCGGCACCATGGACCTGCTCCTGTCAGCGCCGATCGCGCGCCGCCGGCTCGTTGCCGGAAAGATCATGGGCATCACCGGAGCCATCGTCGTCCTCAGTGCCGCCCTCTACGTCGCCATCTGGCTCCCGGCGGTCGCGATCGGCGTGGACGTGTCGTTCGGTGGCTTGGGCGCGGTCGTGTCCATGAACGCCCTCCACACCATCGTCATCGGCGGGGTCGCGCTTCTTGTGGGGGCAGCCACCGGCCGCAAGGGACTCGCGATCGCGACCGCGTCCGCACTCGCGGTCATCGGGTACCTGGTGAACGGCTTCGCGGGTGTCGTGGACTGGATGGATCGCTTCCGCTACGCCTCGACCTTCCACTACTACATCGGGGCGGACCCGCTGTCAAACGGGGCCGACATCGTGCACCTCATGGTGCTCGCGGTCGCAGCGATCGGCATCCTCACCGCCAGCGTCCTCGCCTTCGACCGTCGGGACGTGAGGCAATGACCGATGGGCCCTGATCGGACCCGGTTCCTCGGCGTGGACTTCAGCGGCGCAAGGGACGCGGGCGACCGCATCGTCGTCGCAGAATGCATGACGGAGTCGAACGGATTCCGCGTCAAGCGACTTTTCCGCGCACGTGACCTGCCGCAGGGCGGCCCGGACCGGAAGAGGGCACATGCGGCGCTCGTCGCACATGTGGCAGGGGCGCGGGACGCCGTGGTTGGTGTGGACGTGCCATTCGGGATCCCCGGCGCGCGCAACCGGTTCGATTCGTGGCCGGCGTTCCTGCAGGATTTCGGCGACCGGTATGCGGATGCCGAGGCTTTCCGATCATCGGCACGTGAAGCAGGTGGGAGCCGGGAGCGCAAGCGGGCCACGGATGTTGCGAGCGCGGCACCGTTCGCCCCGGCCAACCTCCGCATGTTCCGCCAGACGTTCCACGGCATCCGGGACGTTCTTGCCCCCCTCGTCCGTCGCCAGGGCGCCGTAGGGATTCCCATGATGGATCCCGTTCCGGAGCGGCCGTGGCTCATCGAGACGTGCCCGGCTTCCTTCCTCAAGCGGGAGGGACTGAACGCGCCGTACAAGGGTCGGGGCGACGATCACGTGCGGAGTCGCCATCGCGTCCTCGCTTGCCTCGCACGCCATGGCGTCCGGATGCCACGCACCGTCGCGTCGGACGCCCGGGAGGACCCCAGCGGGGACGCCTTGGATGCCATCCTGGCCGCTTGGATTGCGTGGGAAGCAGTCGTGACAGGCGAAGCATTCCGAATGGTTCGTCCCGAGGATGTCGTGGAAGGGCGCGTGTATCCCGAGTGGCGGGCAGCCGGACCCTGCAGCGGTACCTGATGCCGGGGCCGCGACAGCCACTTGGGCATGACGCCCCCGCTGGCATGACGCAGACTTTACACGGTGAACGTGCAACATGCCGAATCATGCGGATCGGGCTCACCGGGGACGTCATGCTCGGTCGGGGGATGGCGAATCACCTTGGCAAGAAACCTCCCGAAGGCATATGGGGCGACGTCATTGAGGACCTGCGGGCCCATGACCTGCTCTTCATGAACCTCGAGTGCGTGATCTCCGATTGCGGCGCCCCCGTTGACAAGACGTTCACGTTCCGGGCGCCGCCCGCGGCGGTCGATGCCCTCGCGGCGGCCGGCGTCGACGCCGTGTCCATCGCCAACAATCATGTGCTGGATTACGGGGAGAACGCGCTCCTCGACATGATCCGCCGACTCGACGAGCGCGGCATCCGGCACGTGGGCGCGGGGAAGGATTTCGCATCCGCGTGGAAACGCGCCAGCTTCCATGCGAACGGGTTGCGCGTCGCACTTGTTGCATTCACCGACAACGAGCCGGATTGGGCGGCTGCACCATCGTCCGCCGGGGTCGCCCATGCCGCCATTGTCCCCGGTTCACGAACCGATCACATGGTGCGTGCCCGCGTCCGCGCCGCTGCCGCCCTCCATGATGTGGTTGTGCTCAGCGCCCACTGGGGCCCCAACATGCGCCAGGAACCGCCGCGCGCATTCCGGACTTTCGCCCACTCCATGATCGACGCGGGCGCCACCATCTTCTGGGGCCACAGCGCCCACATCGTCCAGGGGATCGAGCGGCGGGGCTCCGGGATCATCCTGTATGACACCGGTGACTTCGTGGACGACTACGTGGTCGATCCGCATCTCCGGAATGATCGCTCGTTCCTCTTCAGCCTCGATGTCGGGCCTGAAGGCGTGACGGGCATCGACCTCACTCCGGTCACGATCCACGCTGCCGACGGCCGGGTCGACCGGGCCTCCGACGACGAAGCCACATGGCTCTTCACCCGGCTGCGCGAACTGTCCCTCAAGCGGGATCTGGACACGGGCCTCACGGGCCATGTGAGCCTGCCCCCTGCAACCCGGCCGTGACCGTGCGCAACGGGTGGCGCAGCGCGATCCAACGGCCCGGCGCACGACACCAGGGCGTCGGAAAGGGAGCATTCGCATGGTATTCATCCGAACGAAGAAGCGCGGTGAACGCACGTATGCGTACATTGTCGAATCCCGATGGGACGCCGAGCAGGGATCACCCCGCCAGAAAGTCCTCCGGTATCTTGGGCCCGAGCACGCCGTGCTCCTGGCGGACGTGCCACGCGAATTTCGCCTCGAACCGTCGGTGGCGCGATGGTTCGCGGCCCGGGAATCCGACTTCCGTGCCGCCGACGGGACACCGCTGATCGATCGCATCGCCATGCGGAACGCCCTGATCGCCGGTGACGAGGCAACCGTTGCCCGGATCGTGCAGACCGGATTCAGCACGATCGGCCCCCACCGGTTCGTGGAGGATGTGCTCACGCCGCTCCTGCACGAGGTCGGGGCCGACTGGTTCGACGGCAAGCTCGACACCGTGGACGAACACCTTGTCAGTCGAGGCGTCCACGAGATCATCCGCCAGGCCCAGCACGAGGTGTCGACCTCGCCACCGGTTGAGGCCGGCGATTCGGCAACGGTTCTCCTTGCGAACCCGGACGGTGAGATCCATTCCATGGCACTCGAAGTGCTCGCGTGCTGGTTGATCGCCGACGGCCATCGGGTCGTCGTGAGCGCCGGTGGCGTCCCTCGGAAGGACCTTGCAAGGCGGGCGGATGAACTCCGGCCGGACGTCGTGTTCATCAGCGTGACCCGAGACGTGCATGTGGACGAGGCACTGCGCCAGGCGGAAGCGGTCCTTGGGCGGAATCACCGGACGAGGGTTGTGATCGGGGGGCAGGCGTTCGTGGAGAAGCCGCTCACGACCGTGACCACGCCCCGGATCCATCTGGTCCCGGATGCCACGGCCCGCGAAGCATGCGACATCGTCCGGGGCATCATGGACACGGGACGGGATTCCCGGCGGGAACCCGCGGACGGGTAACCTGCGCCCGGTCGGGCCCGCATGATTCGTCCGCAGGTGGATCCCCCGAAGGGTGCAGCGTGGCCCCGGATGTGGCGATGCGCGCGTGCGCATCCGCGTGCGCATCCGCGTGCGCATCCGCGTGCGCATCCGCGTGCGCGTGCGGCGCGCGGCGTGCGATTTCACGGGGGTGAAACCAGCCGAGGTCCCTCGCGCATATCCGGCATCAGCGACCATGGGTCGAGCATGTCGCGAGCGCACGCGGAAGAACATGCGGGGCAGGCGGGAGTCCATGAGTATCCGGGCCAATCGCGACCACGGATCGGTGTCTCGGCCTGCCTCCTTGGGCACCATGTCCGCTACGATGGCGGCCATGCCCACGACCGCTTCCTCACGGATGTGCTGGGGCCCCATGTCGAGTGGGTTCCCGTGTGCCCGGAGGTCGAATTCGGTCTGGGCGCGCCCCGCCAATCCATGCGACTCACCGGGAACGTGAATGCCCCACGACTCATCACGCGCAATTCCAAGGAGGATCACACGGACGCCTTCACGGCGTTCGCGGAGGGTCGGACGGATGCCCTCGGGACCGCGCCCCTCCATGGCTACGTCCTGAAGCGGGGGAGTCCATCCTGCGGCAACCGTGGCGTGAAGACGTGGCAGCCGAACGGCATCCCCGCGCCGAATGCGAGGGGGTTGTTCGCGAATGCCTTGTCCAGACGGTTTCCGCTCCTCCCCATGGAGGATGAGGGGCGGCTCCGGAACCGCGCCATCCGCAAGCGATTCGTGGAACGAGTCCTCGCCTACCAGGCGCTCGATGCGATGGGGCGGCGGGGGGCGCAGCCGGTCGACGGGCGCGGCCACGCTCCCGTCCATCCTGACGATGAATGCGGATCCGTCGAGCCGCGAGATCTCGTGGCGTACCATACCCGGAACAAGCTCGCATACCTTGCCCATTCCCGCGCCCACTACACGCGCCTCGGCCAGATCGTGGCTGCTGCCGGCCGGGACCCCCGGGCCGCGCTCGCAACGTACGCGTCGATCGCGTTGCCCGCCCTCGACGTGGCATCGTCCCGCGGAAAGCATTCTGACGTGATGATCCACGCACTCGGCCACCTGAAGCGACGGCTGTGCGCGGCGGACAAACGCGAAGTCCTCGACCACATCGACCGGTATCGTCGCGGATTCGAGCCCCGGTTGGCGCCCGCGACGCTCCTCCAGCACCACATCCGCGCCCTCGATGTTCCGTGGCTCCGGCGGCAATCGTATTTCGATCCGCCGGAGATCCTGCTTGCAGCGTCGGCCGGCTGACACCCTTGTGATCCCATGGGTTCATGGAAACATGGGCCGGGGGGGAAGGGAGTTCGCGGTGGGCCGGGGGGAGGGGAGTTCGCGGTGGGGCGGGACGCAGTTGGGTGCAGGCGCCCCGGTGCACGAGCATCGACCCACCATACCGGACCCATCGCTCGCCCGGCGGCATCCTTTTTCCCACGTGCATCCGAACCTGCCCGTGATGAATCCGCATAAGGTGGCCGCGATCGTGGACTCCGGGTTCGAGGACCTTGAACTCCTGTATCCCGTGTATCGGCTGAATGAAGCGGGGTACGATGTGGACGTGCTCACCGTGGACGGGGAAGACCGGAGTGGGAAGCACGGGTACAGTGCGGACCCCGATGGGGCCATCGGAGAGATGGACCCCCGATCATACGCGGCCCTTCTCATTCCCGGCGGTGTCGAAAGTCCGGACATCCTGCGCACGAAGGACAGTGCCATCGATTTCGTGCATGCATTCGTGCAGGACACGGACAAGCCGATCTTCGCCATCTGCCACGGTCCATGGGTCCTTGTTGAAGCCGACGTCCTGGACGGCGTTGTGATGACATCATACCCGAGCATCCGGCGGGATTGCGAGAATGCGGGCGCCCACTGGGTGGATGAGGATGTCGTCCGGGACGGCCGGTTCGTGACCTCCCGGCATCCCGGCGACCTCCCCGAATTCGGCCATGCCATGGCGATTGCACTGGATGAAACGGCCGGCGCGGGTGCCGGCGAGGCAAGCCCGGAAGAGGCCTCGTGGGCGCCCGATCCATCGGATTGACATGCCCGAACAAACATCCTTCAACCTGCATGGCCGGTTCGACGGGTCGCCATGCCATGCTTTGAGGCTCACATTCTTGCATTCTTCGACATTTGATGTGCGCGGGAGGCAGAACCGGTGCGATCGCTTCCTTGCCTGATCATGGTCGTCCTCGTCGCCACGCCCGTCCTGTCCATCGCCCCGGCCGCCCGCGCGGACCCGGAGCAAAGCACGTATGGACCGGTATCACCCACCACGCATGATGCGTGCGCGACGGAATCGTCCATGATCGGCGAGGGGGCATCCACCGGGTCCACGATCACGGACCTCCTTGCGGACCCCTCGGTTGCCTGGGCGGCACGCTGGTGTCTTCCGCCGGATGCGAGCGCCGCATTCCTCGTCATCCGGGATGCGAGTGACCTCCCGGTCGAGGGCCGGTACACGGTCCGGCACGGCCACGTCGTCGAGCGCGGGTCATTCTGCGGGTCGAGCGGTCAGGAACTGTTGCCGTTGCCCGATGCACCTGTGGAACTCCGGATCGAGATTCCCGTGGTTTCCATGGATTGCACGACGCCGGAAGGTCTGCCGTCGGTGGCGACGTTCGGGGAGGTCGCATTGATGGTGTTCCATCAATCGCCCGGCTTTTGACGTGCAAAAGCGCTCCATCGTCATTGATTGATTCATGGGCGTGTCCGGGACCTCACGACCCCGCCTGTGCGATGTCGCATGAAAGGTTTAGCGGATGGCCGACCAATGAATGGCAGCCATGGATCTGATCCGTGTCGATGATCGCGGGCTTGCCTGCCAAGCCGGCAACTTCCATGTGGACCCTTGGGGTCCAGCGGAAACGGCGGTCATCACCCACGCGCACGCCGACCACGCACGGCCGGGAAGCGGCCGCTACCTCTGTACGGAAGCCACGGCACCCATCCTTCGGCAACGACTGGGACCGGATGTGGAGATCGAGCCCGTGCCGTATGGCAAACGGTTTCCCCTGGGTGACGTTGAGGTGAGCTTCCACCCTGCGGGACATGTGCTGGGCAGTGCCCAGGTCCGGGTGGCGCGCGACGGCGAGGTCTGGGTGGTCACAGGCGATTACAAGCGCGACCCCGATCCGTCATGTGCCGCGTTCGAAGTGGTGCCGTGTGACGTGCTCATCACCGAGGCCACGTTCGCCCTGCCCATCTACCGGTGGCCGCCCGCGTCCCGGGTCGCGGAGGACATCCTCGCCTGGTGGGACGGGAACCGGGCGGAAGGTCGCACGAGCCTGCTCTTCAGCTACGCGCTCGGGAAGGCGCAGCGGGTCCTCGCGGAACTCGCGCGGATCACGGACCGCACCGTGCATCTCCACGGCGCCGTCGCGAATGTCACGGAACTGTACCGGGACGCAGGGGTGCGCATGGTGCCCACGGCCCACGTCACGGACGCGG
>JBFILE010000162.1:0-8634 GCA_041599855.1 Thermoplasmatota archaeon | reverse complement strand
CCCTCGTCATGGGCGATTCCCATGCCGAAATGCTTGGCAAGGACGTCGGTTGTGCGGTCGTCGTGGGTGGGACCCAGCCCCCCGGAAATGAGGACGAGGGGACTCCTTGCGAGTGCCCGCGTGAGCTCCTCCTCGATGATGCCTGCCTCGTCGGGGACGACCACGATCCGGCTCACGCGGTGGCCGAGGTCGCGCAGCCGCTGGGCAAGGGCGTGGCCGTTCGCATCGCGCGTGTAGCCGGCAAGGAGTTCGTCACCGATGAGAAGGATGGTGGCGTCCAAGGGAGGCCGCATCCTCGTCATCGGGTGTGAATCTTGGGGCGGTTCGACCGTCATCCGCCCATGTACAGGAGGAGGAAGACGGCGGCCACGAGCCCGGCAGCCACGGCGGCGAGGAGGCTCGCCGACGAGGCGCCCTTGAGGTGCAGGTACCGGGCCCGGCCGGTCGCCTCCGGGTCCCGGGGTTTCACGGCGAAGGTGGCACCGAACCCGAGAAGGGCCGCGGGTGCGAGGATGAAGAACAGGACCTGTTCGCCGCCTTCCTTCACGATGAACCCGCCTTGACGGATCACGAGTTCGGCGTCGGAGGCGGTGCCGTTCACGAACGTGTACGTGGCCGTGTAGGCGCCGGCACCCGGCGGAATCCAGTCCGGGATCGTCGCGAAGAGGTCGTGCCCCTGGTCCTTCTCCCCCTGGACGCCCGGAACGCTGGCGTTGATGACATGGGCCACGTCACTGGACGCGTCGCGCACGGTGAGGGTGGCATTGACGCCGACGCCCGTGATGCCGGGGAAGGAGTGGATGAGGAAGAAGCGGAGCGGCTTCCCCGCGGCGGCGTCAAAGGAATAGGTGCCGCCATCCTCGAGGTCCGAGGCGAACACCTTCGTCCCGGTGACCTTGGGAAGGGCAACGAGACACGCGAGGCTCACGAGGAGGAACACGGTCGTGAACACGAAGAGGTGGGGCGCGATGCGCGGCCGGCCCATGGGGGTCGATCTGGAGGTACGCTGGGTCATCGGATCGCCTCGTGGAACGCGCCTCCCCGGATGGGAAACGCGGCGGCATGGTCAGTCATCCGATTTGAGGGTGTGCCTGCGTGTCGCCGGCGAATCCCCTCGGGGGTGGATCACGTCACGCGGAGTCATCCCGATCCGCACCGGGGGGGGGCGTCCTGGTGAGTGGGCGGGTCGGCGGGCCGGGCAGGGGGCCGCCATGGCCGATGAGCCGGGCCTCGCGGCTCACATCGAGGCGGGGATCACATCCACATCGAGGACCCGTTGCGCGCCCACGTCGATGCCGAGGTGATGGACGACGAATCCCGTGATCGCGACCGATGCCACCACCTCAAGCGGCACCGGGTGGCCGCCTGCCGGGAAGACGAGGGCATCCCGGGATTGGAGGACGCTGGCCTCGCCTTCGTACGAGCAGGTGTCGCGCCATCGGAGGGTGACGGGGTCGCTCCCCGTGAGGACGTGGAGGCCGTCCTCGAGGGCGGCCCGCGTGGTTTGGCTCCGATCCCGCTGGAGAACGGCCCCGGACCACGAGCCGAGTGGGCGCACGGTGAACGTCGTACCCTTGCCGGTTGCGGTGTCGCACACGTTCACGATCTCGTTGGTCGACAGGATGGAATGGGGCCACCCGGAGGCGCCCGCGCACGTGTTCCGCTGTCCATCGAACGCCTCCGGGTCCGACGGGTCGCACACGTTCCCCACGTGGGTGTCGCTGTTCCGGTCCTTCCAGAGGAAGAAGCGCGCCTCAAATGCGAGGATGCTGCCCGTGGACCGCGTGTCGCCCGAGGTCCCGCCCGCGGGATCGAACCGGGTGACGGCGTTGTCCGCATACACGCTGCATGCTCCGGCTGCGATCGGGTTTCCGACGGGCGCGGGCACCCAGGCACCGGCACACGGCTGGAACCAGCCCACGTTGTCGAGGTACAGGTTGAATCCGTCCGCGTAGCCCGGGTATGCGTTTCCGGAACCGAGGCGATCCCCGATGCCACCGAAGAGGGCGCGGCCTTCGGAATCATCCTGCGGATGATCCGGTTCCTTGGCGAGGGAGGGCGCCACAAGAGGCGTTGCGTCGGGCGTGGCGGGAACGGGGACGAGGTCGCCCGAGATGGCGTCCAGCGCCGTCGCGAGGGATGCGTTCGCAAGGAGGATGCCGTCGAGGACCACGGGCACCGCGGCGTGGCGGGCCGCGGCCGTCGTCGGCGACCACAGGGCTTCCACGTCGGGACTCACAGCCTCGAACCGATCCACGTCGTACAACGCGCCGGGAGCATCCATGTCGTACCCCGTGGGGTCGCCGATGGCGGTGGGCGCGCCTGCGAGGACGAGCATCTGCGTCGTCGTGAGGAGCCCGCCGTCCGCGGTCACATCCGTCGCGCCGGTCCACGCCTGCTCGGGGTTCCCGGGGGCCGTCCCGTCGTCCAGTTCGATCCGGGAGAAGCTGCGGGGATTCCCCGCGGCGTCCACCATGGCGTGGAACCACGTGAGGTCGGTGAGGGCGATCGTCAGATCCTGATCGGGGTTGCCTCCCGGGATACCGAAGTACGTGACCGCCACGCTTTCGCCGCTTGCGAGGCCGCGCCACCGGAACTCGTCCGACCCGCATCCGGCGCCGCCGCAGCCCGCATCATGGAGGTCGTCGATGGCGCCGTCGCCGTCGAGGTCGTTCCACCAGCCGTACCATGCGCTCACATCCCGGGACCCGGGCGGGGTGAAATCGGTGCGGCCGAGAGGGCCGGCAAGGAGGAATCCCGGGTACACCACAGGGCCGGCGAGGGTGTCCACGCCGACGCGGGCATCGAGGAACAGGCCGCCGTCCCCCGGCTCCCCGCCGGGCGCCGTCACCCGGTTCACCCGTCCGTGGAGAGGGTTCCCGGGCGCATGGATCACGGCCTGGTCATCCTCCTGGGTCGCGCCCACCGATTCCTCGACGCCTTCCGAGTACAGGAGCCAATGGGAGGCTTGGGCCGACGTGGCGACCGCAGGAACCATGAGGAGCAGGACCACGAGGACCGCGGCGACCCGCCCGAGGGGCCTCCCGGACGGGACGCGGCGGGTCGTGGACGGGGAGGGGAAATGGGTGCGCAAGCTGGAGCCTCCGATGGAGTGCCGGGCGCTCGAACGCATCTTGAGGTTTTCCCCGCACCGGGCCGGGGGCCGGCCGCCCGCGGGCTCATCCGGACAAGACTTGTGACCCGGTCGTCGGTGTACCAGAATCGACTCATCCCGCGAGTCCCACACATCCGTGGGACGCCCATGGTGAGCTTCCATCCGTCCCGCCGGCAACGCCTCGTTCTCGCAAGTGCGATCGCAACTGCCCTCGTCGCGACCATCGCCATCGCTCTTCTCATGGGGAATCCCGCGAGCGCTAGCGACGACTGCACGAGTTCGCCGGGCAACATCGATCTCGTGTCCTACAATCACGCGCGCGGCCTTGCCGGTGCGGACCACGCCAACATGACGGCTGCCGGACTCGCATCCGGCGACCGGCTCGCCGCGAACTTCCGCGTTGGCGGGGACTGTGCCGAAGCCCCGGTGAGTCTTGCCTCGTACAAGGTGCCTGCGTCGGGGAGCGGCTTCGTGCTGTTCGATTCCGCGAACGGAACCTTCGCGGGCGGCAACGTCATCCACTCCCTCGGGCCCGTCGCCATGCCCGATTGCCGGTTCGCGGTGTTCCTCGTCGTGGGTGATGTGCTCCCGACCATCACGCCCCAGACCAACTACGCGAGCGACCCCACGCGCATCATCGAGTACGCGACCGGTGGGTCGCGGGTCTGCACGGGCATGGGGGGCACCGACGGGAACGGCAGCGGGTCCGGGAACGGCGGCAACGGGACTGCGTATGATGGCGCGTGCCCCATCGTGAACGCGGAGGCGGACGGGGACGGCCGGGTGAAGCTGCAATGGACCATGGTCCATGGTGCGACGGGTTACGTGGTGAAGCGCATGGTCGACGGTGAGCCGGAAACGGCGCGGATCACCGTCACCCTCGCGAAGATGGGTCCGGGCACCACGACCATGACGGACACGTCCACAACCCACGGCGTCACGTACGCGTACAAGGTGGTTCCCGTGGGCGTGGATGGCGCCGAAGGATGCCCGGCTGTCATCGTGACCGCGATCCCGGTCTTCGGAGGGGCCTGGACGGTCGCCCTCGCCGCACTCGGCGGGGTGGCCGCACTCGCCATCCTCGGGCGCCGCCGCCGCTGAGATCCAACGCCCCCGGAGCCTCCGGTTCCGGGGGTTCCCCGCCACGGCAGGGACACGTGCGGGATGGCGGGTGATCGGCCGGTGGACCTGCCCCGCCCGGCGCCACGGGGAATACGGTTTCACGAAAACCGATTTGGTGGCGCCGGGCCACGCCGAACGGCTGTCCATGCGCGGGTTTCACCTTCTTCTTGTGATTGCGTTCATTCTCCCGGCCTCCGGCGCCGGTGCTGCGGATGCGCCCACGTGCGCGGGCGCAGGGGTGGCGGACGCCTGCGCCGAAGTCGTGAACGAATCCTGGAACGGCGACACCGACTGCGAGAACGACGATGCGTGGAGCACCCAACGCATCGAGGTTTCCCTCGTCGTCCGTGGCGTCGGTTTCGTCCGCATCTTCGACACCCACGAATGCCGCTCCGGGTACAGCGGATACGGCACCCAGCCGTTCAAGGAATACCGCGACGAAACCGGCGCGCAGGTCCTGGTCCAAGGCGACAAGGGTGAGGAAGACTGGGATACCTCCGCCCGCTGGGAAAAGATCCGCTTCGCATTCGGCCAGCAAACCGCGTACGAACATTGCGCGATCCGCGCCGATCACCTGGGCCCGATGGGCGGCACCCACACGTGGCTGAACTGTTACGAGGGTCGCGGACCCGCGACGCGGGACGCATACGCGCTTCTCCCGTGAAGCTGCGAGACGGGGTCAAGGGAACGAATCAAGGGTCGTCGGACGAGCGATCCCGGATCGCGGGCCCCATGGACATGGCCGAACCACGGCAGTTGGGCGCATCCGGTGCGAGCCCGCGATCCGTCTGCCCCTTCACCCATGAGCCACGTGGGCAGGACATCACGCGCCGGTCTCGCGGAACCGCACGACGCCCGATTCGGGTTCCTCCGGTTCGGCGGTGCCTTCGATCACGTGCACCGAAAGGGACCATGCGAAGATGCCGCCTCCGCGAACCCGTGCCGTGACGGTGGTGGTGCCCTCGGACGGGCCGTCGAACACGAGTTCCCGGTTGCCGGACCCGGCAAGACGCGAGAAGCTGCTGTCCTCCGCAACGAGGAGGCTGAGGACGAGGCGTGCCGGGGACGCCTCCGAATACGCGTACGGCACCTCCACGGTGACGACGCGCGACCCGTGCAATCCGGACCCCGCTGCGTAGCCGGCCGTCACATCCGACGCGCCGTACGTGAACGTGGGGCCCGACGGGGCGTCGGCGGCGTCCGGGATCAACACGGGACTGACACCGAATCCGGCAAGGAAAAACAGGGCGAACAGGACCGGTCCGAGACCGGAACGCGCCGCCGGATCCGCTGCTCCCCGAACCATGCGCGCTCCATGCACGCAGCATGCCTTATGCGTTCCCGTGGCGCGGGAAAAGAATCGCGGCGGAGCCCGCGCGCGCCGGCTCGCCCGGCATCCCGCTGACCCGCGAACGGCGCCATGCGGGGGCGCCCGGTCGCGGCTCGGCGGGATGGTGCCAAGGCCGCCCGGCACACCGATCCCGCCTCGACATCCTCAAGTCCCCCGTGGACCTCGCCCGATCCATGCCCGGATGTCAGGAACCCGGTCCCCTCGACGACCTTGCGGGCTCCGTGAAACCGTACGGCCGACATGTGATCGTGCTCACGGGCCGCCGGAACTGGATGCCGCACATCGAGGCGGATCGCGGGCTCCTCGGCATCATCGCGCGCGACGTGATCGCCCTCGGGGATTCGATCGCGCCCAAGCCGAAGGTGACGGCGGTTGCGACCCCCGGCACCGGGCCGGACGGGACCGTGGACCTCCTCGTGTACCCGGACGCGGTCCGCTATGTCGGTGTGGATGACGCGGCATGGAACCGCATCCGCGAGGTGCACATCGCCGGCGGCCGTCCGGCTGAGGACCCCGGTCCGGTGCCGCTCCGTGGCCACGATGTCCTCGTGTGCGTCCACGGAGCCCGCGACAACCGGTGCGGCGGGTGCGGGCCCCTCGTTGCCGGAGCCCTGCGGGAACGCCTCCGGGACGCGGGGCGGGACGGCGACGTCCGCGTCCACGAATCGAGTCACGTGGGCGGCCACACGTTCGCAGGGAACGTCATCGTGTACCCTGCGGGAACGTGGTACGGGTATGTGCGCCCCGGGGATGCGGACGCACTCGTGGCCGCCATCACGGGCGGCAAGGAATGGACGTCCCATGTCAGGGGCCGCGCGGCGCCGGACGCGGGCGGCCGTGGCTCATCGACGCATTGATTCCTTCCGGATGCATGGCGCGGCCATGGCCGACCAAATCGTACCGGGGCTCGTGGTGGGACGTGAGGATGAGGCGGCAGCGTACCGCGCCGCCGGGTCCGCCATCGTCTGCGTGTTCGATCAGGAACCGCGCCACGCACCCGACTCCTGGGCACCTGTTCTCACGCGCGTCCTGCGGGACGGGCAGGACGTGGCGGAGGCGCCAGCGGAACGCCTCGACAGGGCCGCGGACGAGGTGGCCCGCCACCGCGCGGCGGGACGCGATGTGTTCCTGCATTGCTCGGCCGGGAAGGAGCGGTCGCCGCTTGTTGCCGCATGGTACCTGGTCAAGCACGGCGGCCTCCCGGACCTTGATGCGGCGTACGGCATCGTGACCGCGACGCGGACGGTCGCGCTGAGGCGCGATTTCTGGGTGGCGCCCGGCACGGTCCCCGGAAGGTGAGTGCTCCGGGCAACGCGTCCGGTCGGCATGGCATCATCCCGACCATTCCCTCGCCGGGCCTTGGCTGCGTCATTCCTTCGCCGCATGGGCCGCGCCCCCGAGGGATGCTGCCGCAATGCCCGCGAGGATCAACGTCACCCCGATCCATTGCCCCGGTGACGGCGCTTCATCGAAGAACGACACGCCCCAGAGCACCGTGAGGGCCGGCTGCATGAGGAGGAGGACGCTCGTTTCAAGGGCCGGAAGGCGGGGCAGGGCGCGCGCGATGAGGACCCATCCTCCCGCATGGGCGAGGAGGGCAAGGGCGGCAAGCCAGCCGTGGGCGGGCCACGACGGAGCCAGGGTGAATCCGGGGTCCGTGAGGGCGCCGATGGCGAGGGCGCCGACGGCGGTCCCGGCCGTCGCATCCAGGAGGACCCGGACGCCGGTGCCGTCGGATCGGCTCCCCATGCGGAAGAGCAGGAGGAAGCCTGTGTACGCGACGGCGGCAAGGACGCCGAAGACCGCGCCAAGGGTCGGGGACGCGCCATACGCCGCACCGCCCATGACACCCGCGGTCAGGAGGACGCCGACAAAGGCGACAGGGATCGCGAGGAATGCGGTGCGCGTGGGCCGCTCCCCGTGGATGGCCCACGCCAACCCGGCAACGAACAGGACCTGCAGGTTGGCGAGGACGGTGGCGAGGCCCGCGCCCACGAGGGCGATGGAGCGGTGCCAGAAGTTCAGGTCCACGGCAAGGAACAAACCGGCTGCGAACGCCATCACGCGGGGCATCCACGGGCGCGTTCCCCGCCCCCGCAGGAGCCACGCCGCAAGCATGAGCGCAGGCACGGCGTAGGCGGCCCGGAAGAATGCGGCCGTTCCGGGGCTCACGTCGGCGGCGCGCACGAAGATGGCGCTGAAGCTGATCATGGCGATGCCGGACAGGGCCGTGACCCGGCTCATGGGGCGGGCGAAGCGGGGCTGGGCGATGAGGCTTTGCCCGGGACCCCATCCGGGAGCGGCCGGCGGCTGCCCCACGTCCCGGTCGCGTCCGGAAACCTTCATCCCCCATGTCCCGGCTCCCGGACGGGGTGCCTGCCGTGACCGACCCGACCGCCGCCATCGAACGACTCCTGACCCGCGCCTCCGGAGCCTCGGCCGATCCCGGAGCGCAGGACGCGCTGTGGCGCGAACTCGTCGAAGGGCCCCTCCGGGACCCGGTGCCGATTCCGTTTGCGGTCCACTGGGACACATGGCGCCGGGTCTTCGCGAACCGGCCGCGCACCGCGCCCCCGCCCCCGGCCTACGTGCCCGCGAAGGCGCGGGTCGAGCGCGCCCACGCGACCGCCCTCATGCGGGAAACGGGCGCGGGCACCTGGGAGGAACTGCATCGTTGGTCCGCCACCGAGCGGGACGCTTTCTGGTCCCTCGCCATCCGCGACCTCGCCATCCCGTTCGAGGAACCGCCGACGGCCATGCGCACTCCCGGTTCCCTTGAGGATCCCGAGTGGCTGCCCGGCGCCCGATTGAACATCGCGGACGCCTGCTTCGGCGAGGACCCGTCCAAGGTGGCCATCGTCGTCGGCCGCGAAGGGGACCCGGGGCTGACCCGCATCACCCACGGCGACCTGGAGGCCCTCGTGAACCGGGTCGCGAACGGGGTCCGGGGCCTCGGTCTCGAACCCGGCGACGCGGTCTCCCTCTACATGCCCATGACCGTGGAATGCGTTGCCGCGTACCTCGGCATCATCCGGGCCGGCGGCGT
>JBFILE010000161.1:0-8666 GCA_041599855.1 Thermoplasmatota archaeon | reverse complement strand
CCGCTTCCGCCAACGCTTCCGCCAACGCTTCCGCCAACGCTTCCGCCAACGCTTCCGCCAACGCTTCCGCCAACGCTTCCGCCATCCGCCAACGCTTCCGCTTCCCCGGACCGGGCCGGGCCGGGCCGGACCGGGCCGGGCCGGACCGGGCCGGGCAGGGTCTGGCGGGGCCGGATGCGGCAACGGGCGTTCATGGTGCACAAGGGATTCACGCCGGAAGCAATCCGATTGGCTTATATCCTAATTTCACCCGTTCTTCAAGCGGGATGCACGATGAGTGAACTCGTTGAGCTACTGCGGGGTATCTTCACCCGGCAAGGTTTCGAAGTTCGTAATCTTTCAACCGGGAACGTCCTCGCCAAGAATGCGGGTGACTCGATCCTGGTTCATTGCGCCCACCTGCCCCTGGATCAGGTGCGTGTGGCTGCCTTGAACAATGAACGCGTCGAGACGGGGGCCATGCGTGGCGTCGTCATCGATTTGACCGAGGGCCACCTCGGGATCGAGCCCACGGGCTTCGAGACGTGGCCCCGGGAACGGTTCATCGCCGAGGTCGGCGCGGCCGTCGTGGAGTACGCGATCGGCGCCATCGGGTCACCGGATGCGCCAACTCCGCCCGCGGCCCCTTCACGGGGGGTTCCGACGGTTCCGGTCACGGAACCCACCCAGTTCCGGAGCCTGGTGGCCCGCGCGAGCACGGGCAGCGAGTACGCGCGCCTCGGCGTCCACTTCCTTCCGTCGAAGCCGACGCGCTCCGCGGAACCCGTGAGCACGGGCGTCCTTCCGAATGCGTTCAGCGGAGCGGCTGCGGCCATGGCGCCGAACGCGAGTCTGACGCGCGATGACCGCCGGGCCCGCGACGCGGTCGCGATGCCCATGGACGGTCGCTCCCGCGCCACGCGTCAGGCGGAAGCCGAGCAGGCAGCTGCCCACGCTGCCCATGCGGCACAGGTTGCGCAGGCTGCCGCCGTTGCGCAGCAGTCGGTCGTCGAACGGCCGTCGCCGGCAACGTCCGGCGGCGATGCTCCCCGCACCGCCATGATCCGGGGCAAGGAAGTGAACCTGGAACCCAACGAGGACGTGGAGATCATCATCTCCTCCCGTTCCCGCAACGACGAGTCGCCCATGGCCTCGTCCGGCGCGAACGAGGGCCAGGAACCCGCGGTCCTGAAACCGATTGTCACGAAGACGACGGCCACGGAGATTGCGCAGCAGCAGGTGGGCCGCGTGAAGCGTGCGAGCCTGGAACTCGTGCCGCACCACGCGTTCACGTACAACCTGAACCTCGTCGTGGATGGCCTTGATGCGCCCATCGCCGGCCGCGGAGCCGTCCTTGCGAATGCGGTCACCGGTGCCCTCGTCGAGGTCCCGGAACTCCAGTACACGACGCGATCCATGGAGCACGCGCAGGTCACGGTCGCCCAACTGGACACGGCGTCCGTGTACGGGAAGGCGAAATCCCACCTGACGAAGCGCTTCACGCGGGACGTGAAGATCACGCGGACCATCGAGGATGTGGAGATGGAGGAGGCGAAACGCATCGTGCCGACGCCCCTCGACCTCAACATCGAGTCCGCCGGAACCGTGCTCGCCCCGGTGTATGTCATCGAAGGCGAGAACGGCACCATCGAAGTGGACGCGTTCGTCGAATGATCCGTTCGTGACCGTGCCGGGCCGATTCCCGCGGGGGATCGGCCCGCGCCGTGTCCGTTTCCCTCGTTTTCCTTGCACGCCTCGTTGCGGTGCTGCGATTCACCGGGCCCTTGCTCGCGGGGATGCCATGTCCCGCACCGTGCGTGCGGCGATGCCAGTGCGCGCAGGCCTTCGGCAGTGGCACCTTCTGCGCCACGCCTCCCTGCGGTACGGCCAAGTTCCGCATGCCCACTTGCGGCGATGCCAAATCCCGCACGCCTCCGTGCGGTGCTGCCTTTCACGGCGCCCCTGCCTGCTTTGCGGCCATTCACCGGACGGCCGTGCGCCATGCGGCATTTGCACCCACTCCGGCGTGCGTCCGGCGCGGGCCCCTCGTTGCATCGTACCCCGCCCGTCCGGGCGCTCCGCGCGTGCTCATTCCGGCCGTCCATCACCCTCATAACCCATGCCTCCGCTCCGAGGCTTCATGATCGATCTCCGATCGGACACGGTGACGAAGCCGACGCCGTCCATGCGGCGGGCGATGGCGGACGCCGTGGTCGGGAACGCAAGCTGGGGCGAGGACCCCACGGTGAACGAGCTTGAGCGCCGCTCCGCCGAGGTCACCGGCAAGGAGGCTGCCCTGTTCGTCCCGAGTGGCACCATGGGGAACCAGGTCGCCATCCGCGCCCACACGGCCCGGAGCGTGGCCCCGGAAGTGCTGCTCCACGCGCGTGCCCACATCTACCTGAATGAAGCGGCTGCGATCGCCACCGTCGCCGGTGCCCAATGCCGCCCCCTCGCAGGCCCGCGCGGCGTCATTCCCGTGGACGTGCTCGCGGGCGCCATGGCCGACCGCGGCGTGCTCCACCCGGAGGTCGCGCTCATCTGCCTTGAGAACACCCACAACTACGAGGGCGGCGCAGTGCTGCCCCTCGAGTACATGCGGAAGGTCCGGGACCTTGCGCGCGCAAACGGTGTGCCCCTGCATCTGGACGGTGCCCGCGTATTCAACGCGGCGACCGCCCTCGATGTGTCGGTTGCCCGCGTCTGCGAGGAGGTGGACACGGTCCAGTTCTGTTTCTCGAAGGGCCTCGGCGCCCCCGTGGGCAGCGTCGTAGCCGGGTCCGCGGACTTCATCGCCACCTGCCGCAAGGTGCGGCAAAGCCTCGGCGGCGCGATGCGGCAGGCCGGCGTCATTGCCGCCCCTGCCCTTGTGGGCCTCGACGAAGTGGCTCCTGTCCTTGGTGAGGACCATCGCCGCGCGAAGACCTTCGCAGACGGCATCCGCGATGTCGCCGGCATCACGGTCACGGAGCCGGAGACCAACATCGTCATCGTGGACGTGGCCGGAAGCGGGCGCGCCGTGGGTGACGTGGCGAAGGATCTCGAAGCCCGAGGAATCGGACTGAGCGTCGTCGGAGCCACCCTCCTGCGCGCCGTCACCTACCACACCATCACGGACGCGGATGTGGATGAGGCCGTGCGCGTGGTCCGGGACGTGCTCGGGAAGACGGCGTGATGCAACCGGTGGGTCCACCCGGTCCCGGCCTACGTCCACGCGGTGACCGAGGCGCGAACGCGCCGGGTTGACGGCGGGATGGCCACCGGCAGGTTCCGGGCATTTTGGCCCTATGAATCGGAGCTGGCCATCCTTGCGCTGCGCGTACCACGGGACCCGTTCCGGGAGGTGCGCGCCACGCCCGCCCGCATCCGTCCCCCTTACGGGCGAGTTCCTGATCCAGGCATGGCGTGCCACGCGCGCCCCCAACCGTTCCGGGCTCCGGCGCCTACCCGTGCGGCACGGGTTTCGCGAGGCGGAACTGCCAGAATGCGCCACCCACCGCGGCGGCCACGAGCACCCCTTGGGCGAGGAGCACTTCAAGGGTGGGCGCGAACCCGAGTAGGTCCTGGAAGACCACGGCGAGGAACGGGTGGTCGGCGATGATGCGTGCAAGGCCGAGGAGCGGGGTGGGCGTGAGGACGCCGGCTTCCTGCAGGGCGAAGACGCCGAGGCCCATGAACCGGATCGCCATGAGGAAGAGGAGGGCACTCGTGACGCTGAAGAACGTTCGCAGGGGAATCTTGAGGCCGAGCCGGTTGATGGCCATGTAGAGGGCGACGAGGGTGACGGCGCCGAGGCCCACTCCGCCTGCGATTCCCCAGTATGCGTCCGCACCGTTCCGGAGGGTGATCGCCTGCAGGAACAGGACGGTTTCGAGGCCTTCGCGGTAGACGGCGAGGAAACCGACCGCGGGGAGGACCCAGCGCTTGTCGTGGACGATGGAATCCTTCACCTTGCCGTCGATGAAGGCGATCCAGCGTTGCGTCTCCACCTTGCTCACGAGCCAATAGGAGATGTAGAACAGGACGCCCGCGGCAAGGAGCATGGTGGCGCCTTCAAGGACTTCACGTCCGATGAGGAGGGAGGATTCGGCCCCGTCGAACAGGAGGTCCACGGCGAACCACGTGACAAGGGTGAGTCCGAGGGCCGCGCCGACGCCGGCGACCACGTGCTTCACCTTGTCCGGGTGGTTGCTCTTGTGGAGGTAGGCGATCACAGCGCCCACAAGGAGGATGGCTTCGAATCCTTCCCGGACGACAAGGAGGTACGATTCCACGGCGGGGCCGACGGGGCCGGTCCGGCAGCCGTCGGGGACGCAGGATTCGAGGCGCGCCAAGGCAAGCTGGACGATGTTCCCCTGTGCCTCGACATCCGACGGGGATGTGGCCGAGTCCACGTGGGTGGTGCGCATGGCGCCGCGGAGGAGCACGATCTGCCGCTCGAAGGCGGAGTAGAACGACGCGGGCATCCGTTCCTGCACGAAGGTGTTGAGGCTGTCCGCGTCCCGATGGCCACTCTCGAAGCGGAGGAACGCATCGCCCACTGTGCCCGATGCCGCCCGCATCTCGGCGACCTTGCCATCGTCGTCGAGGCTCGTGTTGTGGTAGGCGGCCGCGTACCGGGTGACACTCCCCGTGATCGTGTCGCGGAACGCTGCAAGTTCGGCCCGGAGCGCAGCTTCGTTCATGTCCCCCTCGGCGGCACTCGCGGATGTGGCGGCGGCAAGGAGGACGGTCCCGACGAGGACGGTGGCGAGGGCGAGTGCGCCGGGGATGCTCGGGGTCCGGGTTCGGGAGGTCATGGGAATCGGGGTCCAAAGGGTCGTTGGTGCGCGCGGCGTTCCTCTCGTCGGTCACAGGGTCCGGATGCCGAGGGCGACCTGTGCGATGAGGAGCGCATCCACGATGGTGACGCGTCCGTCACCGTTCGCGTCCATGTCACCGGTCTTCTCACGGATGCCGAGGGCCGCCTGGGCAACGAACAGGGCATCCACGATGGTGACGCGTCCGTCGCCGTTCGCGTCCCCGAGATTCGGTGGGGGCAGGGTGGCCTTCAGGAGTTCCGCCATCTCGGCCATCGCCTCCCGGATGCGGGCTGCATGGGCGCGCACGTCGTCGATGGGGTCGCCGCGCTCAATCCGCTGGGAGAGTCCCGGATCCGTCGCAACCGTGCGCTTGTCGAAGTTCACGATGAGGTTCTCGACGCGGTTCTCAAGGTCGTCGTCCACGGTGCTCGTGTCGGGGCCGAGGCCATCGATCTCGTACGTGAAGAACGCGTCCTGCGCGGTCTCCGCGGCGACCGACCGGCGACCGGCGGCGTACTGGTCGACGGCGGCGTCCACGAGGCGCAGGACGTCCGCCACCGCCGCATCCACTGCGGCATCCGTGCGCAGGGACCGCTGGCTCGCGGCGCTGGTTTTCCCCTGCGCGATGATGACGAGGCGGTTCAGGGACGGAACGAGGTCATCGGCGAGGGCGCCGACGTCTGCGGCAGGGGCGCCGGCCTCGATCGCGCCAAGGAATCGCGCGGCGAGGGCCTTCACCCGATCGCCGACGGCAGCCGCACTCGCGGCCTTGATGGCGGCTTCGAGATCACTCGACCCTGCCGCGTCGTAGGTGAATCGCTCGCTGACGCGCGCCGCGTGCTCCCGCGCACCCGAGGCATCCCCGGCGACATAGGCATCCCGCGCCGCAAGGACATCGGCCTGCATTGCGGCGAGGGCTGATTCCAGGGCGGCACGGTCCATGGCTGGTGCCGCGGCTCCTGCGGGCGACGGGAAGGCGCCGGCGAGGATCGCAACGGCGAGGATCGCTGCCATACTGCGTCGAGCAGCCGTCACGTCAGTTCCGCCTCCGTCGCAGGACGAGGGCGGCGAGGCCCACGATGCCGAGGACCAGCATGACCGCGGGGCCCGGGGTGTCGGAGGTTCCCGGGTCGCCCTTCACGTCCGGGTTGCCGGGGGTGGACGCAGGCGCGAGGGTGAAGTCCACGACGCCTCCGGTGATCGCGTTCACACCAAGGGGCTTCGATGCGGCATCCGTGAGCTCCTCCACGACGATGGCGAGTTTCGTGGTGGGCGCAATGGAGGCATCGCGGACACGGAAGGTCACCGTTGCAAGGGTCTCGATTGCGGCCACGTTGCCGGTCGCGGCACCGTTGAACAGGACGCGGCCGGTGGCATCATCGATGCGGCTTGCCTTCACATCGCCGAATTCCACGGCGACATTCGTCGCTTCAAGGACCTTGGGGTCGTAGGTGAGCGCAAGCTGGATGGCGGCCCCGTCGCGGGGGAGTCCGGTCGCGGTCACGGCGACCTTGAACGTGTCGACCCCGAGGGCCCCCACGTTCCCGATGGTCAGGATGACCGTGCCGGTGGCGTTCGTCTTCCCATCGTTCCCCGACGGTTTCCCGGCCTCATCCGCCGGTGGTTCCTTGGGCGTATCCTTGACGGGCGCCGTTCCCCGCAGGAGGACGACCTGGTCCTGCACGATGGCACGCATTGCCGCAATGTCCCCGAGTTCGCCGAGGATCTCGGCCATGGAATGGAAGTTGGCCTCGACCTTGGCCACGTCTTCCTCGGTGAGGTGCGGGAACAGGTTCCGGTCGCGGGTGAACTGGGAACGGGAACTCTGGAGGAACGCCTTCGCTTCGGCCATCTCCTGATCGGCGGCATCCGTGTCCCCCTGCGCCAGGGCTTCATGGTATCCTTCGTACTCTTCGAGGACGAAACGGATCTTGCCGACCAACGCGTGAACGATGGCCGCGGAATCGTCTTCCGGGGCCTTCCCCGTGTCGAAGTGGATCATGGCGCGGAGGATTCCCTGCTGCGCGGATTCGGCGCGGGCGCGGTCGCCTTCACGGGTCGCGGCGACAAGGAGGATGAGCTCCGCAACGACCCGATCCGCCTCTGCGGGTCCGATCCGGGCCCGGAGGGCACTGTCGAGTGGCTGGTAGTAGGCTTCTGCCTCCACGGCCTTCTCAAGGGCCTTGGCGGGCGCATCCCAATGCAGGAAGACCTCCTCGACCTCCTCCTGCACCTTGGCCACGAAGATGGCCTGTGCGTCGCGAACGAACAGGGCCCTTGCCGGCGGGTCTTCGGCGTTTGCCGCGGCTTGGCGGCCGAGACCGAGGTAGGCGGGGGTTTCCGCCGACCACCGGAACTTGGCGGCGAGGACGGCTGCGTGGGCGAGGGCCTCGTCGGCGTGACCACCATCCATGTGGTGGAGTGCGGCATGGTAGGCGACGGCGAGGATGCCCTTCTTGATGATCTGCCGATCCGGTGCGGTTGCGGCGCCGGCCGAGGTATCGTTCCCATTGCGGAGGGCAGCGAAGGCATCCATGATCCGGGCGTGATCCTTGGGGGCCACGGCTTCTGCGTCCGCGCGGAAGGCGGCAAGGTACGCTGCCTCGGCAAGGTCGATGTCAAGGTCGCCGTCGAGTGCGGACATGACGACGGAGGCCGCCGCGGCCCGCGCCCCGTCGACGCGGGCGATGGCGTACCCGCCGATGGCTTCGCGGATGGCGTCGGCCGCAAAGACGGTGGATGGCTCATTCCCGGCCAGGGTCCCGCGAAGGAGCTCGGAGAGAATGCTGAGCATGGCCTGCGCCGTGCCCGTGCCCAGACGGGCCCGGATGTCGGCATCAATCGAGAGGTGGTATCCGAGGGCCTCCCCCGCTTCCTTGGCGGCCGCGATCGGATCCACCGTGAGGAGGATCGGGGTTTCGGCGGCCTCCTTCATGACCTTCGCCTGGATGATGTCCGAGTACTCGCCGGCGAATATGGTGCGGAGGAGTGCCGCGTCGGGGGCGGACTCGGTGAAGGTGGCACGACTCGCCGCCAGCTGGTCGGGGCCCGGGAACTTGGTGTCGAGGACCGAGAACCACGCGCGCGCGTCGTCCACATTGCCGTTCGCGAGGGCGGCGTCGACCGCCGCGGCTGCGACCGCAAGGGCGCCCTTCTCGGCGATCTGCGCGTGGGAGACGTAGAGCGCGGTTTTCGCATCGGGTTCGGCGGCGACGGCTCCGAAGGCATCCTCGACGGCAGCGAGAATGACCGTCATGTCGGCTGCCGCGGGGGCGAAGGAGGCATCCCAGGTGGCCCGGGCGCCGGTCACGTTGCCGGATGCGAGATCGGCTTTCATGGCGGCCCATCGGGCGCCGAGGGCAATCGTGTCCGGGTGCTCGGTGCCGTTACCGTCGGCGATGACACCGGGCAATGAGGCAGTCAGGGCAAGGGCAACGAGAGTGGTCGTGACGACGCGACTCATGGACGACTTGGAAGTCATGGGATCCACCAATTTCCCCCGCCCAATTTCGGCTGGCCTAAATTAGGGTCGCCTAAAAATCCCCTGTTGGGGATATTTCGGTCAACCGAAATTTCAGAAGAGCGCGATCCGGGCAGGGAATCGACGGCGCGGCAAGGCAGAGACCCTTTATAAAAATTGCTCCCGACGCGGGGAAATCCGGATCCATCCGTCGCGAACGGGCCGGACCCGCCGGGCCACCCGCCACGATGCGCCGGTCCATGGGGCATGGTATCGCGGCGTCCTGTCGTGCCTGGCATCTTCGAGGAGGTGGGCCGCGGGACGGCGGGCACAAGGCCTTTGTGCCGACTGGGAGGGCGGTGCAATGTCAACGTAAGGAAAATCGTCCCATGAGGGGTCGCCATCCGGGGGAGGTGGCGCGGGTG
>JBFILE010000160.1:0-8682 GCA_041599855.1 Thermoplasmatota archaeon | reverse complement strand
GGTTGGATGGGTGGATGGTTGGGTGGTTGGGTGGTTGGGTGGATGAATGGATGGAATGGATACATGAATGGATAGAGGGGACCGGGTTGTTTTGGGTCAGTTGCGGATTCCATCAACTGAATTCACACAATAAACATCCCCCCCCGCCCCCCACCAGTCTCAGCCCGACCTCGCCGCGCCGCGCCGGCTTTGGGGGCACCCCACCAGTCCCAGCCCAACCTCGCCGCGCCGGGCTTTGCGGGCACCCCACCCGTCATTCCACCCGGTTTGTCATCCCCCCCGTGAGGCGACCCGTCGATGGATGGCTTGTGAACGATGCGACGGGTGGGTGCGGTGCCGGTTTGGCTCCCACTCCCACCAGCCGGCGCGGGCACTCGCGCTGCCAATCGCGCGCGCCCACGAAAATCGGCTCCGCGCACGGACGATTCCCGCGCGTTGCATCCGCGCACCCACGCCCCGCCTACGGCTCGTAGCCGGTCAGCGTATACCGCCCGTTCGCACCCGAGCGGAAGATGATGAGCGCGTCCGCCACATTCGACGGAATCACGCCCGCCTCATTCCCGGTGCCCGAGGAGCGCGAGATCTCGTTCCCCGCCGCATCGTACCACGCGATGTCGAAGTCCTGGAAGATCGTCGCGCCCTGGAGCGTGAACGGCTTCCCGCGGCACGCCTCCGGGATGTCCCGCTCCCACGCTGCCGTGAGCCCCGGATACGCGACACCCGACGCACCCACGAGAATGCTGCCCGTCCGCGTGAGGATGCACGGCGGCGGCTGGACCACGAGCGCATACGTCATCGGCGCGCTCGTCAACGCCGGGTCCCCGTTGTCCGTCGCGGTGACCGTGATGGTATAGGTGCCAGGATCCGTCCAGCGATGGGTCCGGCTCTTCCCGATTCCCGCCGGCACGTACCCGATCCCGGGGTACCGCTCCGACGAACCGTCCCCCCAATCGATCGTGTAGGACACGGACGAGGAATCATCCGTCGCACGGAACCCGCACGTGTTCCACGTGTCCACGCGCATCGGGTTCGTGTTGCAGCCCAACGTCGTCATGACAGGCGGATCATTCGGCGGCCGCGCCTCTGCCGTGATGGAGAAGGCTTCCGCACTTGACCCGCTGTCGCGAACCGCGATCCACCACGTGCCCGCGGCCGGGTTCGAGATCGAGCACGATGCAGCCGGACCCGCCGTGTCCGCCACACAATCGTCCCCGCTGCCCGTCGCCGGTGACCCGTGCCGCACGAACAGGTCCCGATCCGCACTGCCCGCGCTTGCGATGTCCACGAGGAGGGATCCCGTCCCACCTGCGACCGGGATCGTGAAGTGGCACTCGCCGCCCGCCGCCGCCGGTGCGCCGCTTACGGTGTCCCCGTCGATCAGGGCCACCGGGTTCGACGAATCCCCGCAACTCTCCAGCATCAGGAACCGGTTCGCGGCGTTCCCGATGTTCCAGTGGGTCGCAAGATACGAACCCGGAGCCGGCGCCGGGTGGAAGTAGTCGTCATGGTTGCAATCGAAGAACTCGCGCTCCGTGCAAACGGAGCCATCGAACGCCGAGGTCGACCCGCCATCCGCGTAGCACATGATATCCATGCCATCGTTGCAATGGAACCCGCCGGACGAGTGGGGTGCGGAGTCCTGCACCGCGCCCATGTTGTGGCCGTTCTCGTGCATCCAGACCCGCGTGCTGAGGAGCTGGTACGAGATGGCGAACATGCCGCCGCGGTTGTGGTTGTTCTCGGCCCCGGGGCGGTCATCGATGTACAATTCGCCCTGACCCGCCACACCGGGGGACGTGATGCCGTCGTACCAGACCCAGTACTTCGTGTCCGTGTTCGTGAATCCGGCGTTCCGCAGGTCGTTCACGATGGTCGAGAACGAATCGCTCGCCTTCCCGGTCGGGAGAACGGCGTCGAGGACGCTGATTGCGCCGCCGCCGTCACACGCGACCTTGTAGTTCGCCACATGACCGAACAGGCCCGCATCCGCCCGGAGGACGCCGTTCGCCTGCCGGACGAGGTTCCGGATGTCCCCGATCTTCGCCGCGTAACGGTCCGGCTCGTCATGGGGGCGAGCGTAGATCACTTGGGCCCGGGCGCCGGGTGCGGCCACGCAAAGGGGGTCCGACGCGGTGGTTGCGGCGATGACCGACTCCCCGGAACCGGCAGGCGGCGCTCCATCCGGACCATGGGTGAGGACGCTGCCGCCTCCCGCAAGAAGGACACGCCACACATGGCCGAACGGGCACGACGGACCTTGGCCCGGAACGTCGGTGAACCCCTCGCACCGCGCGGATTCCGCGGTCGCGATGCCCGGTGGAGCCACGAACGCGGCGGTGATGGCGATGATGACTGCGACGGCTCGCAAGGGTCCCATGACTGGCCTCCGGTCCCGTCCTACGACATGACCCGGCTTAACGCTGTGTGCCGTAATCGTCCCGGTACGCGGTCGGGGATTCCTCCGGGTTGCGCGCCGGCGCCTCGATCGGTCCCCGGGCGGATTCGAGGGGCGTGTACGCGGGACTCCCGGCAAATCCCGTGTTGGTCGCGGGCGCCGCCGGTTCCGGCACCACCTCAAGGGACCGGTAGATGATGTACGTCGCGCACATGATGAGGGGCTGGGTCACCACGTTCGCCGCAATCCCGAGGAGTCCGGCAATGATGATCGCGGCCGGCGACAATGTCGCAGGCGCGGTCCCACTGAACATCGAAGGTCCCGAGATGATCAGGCTCGGCACGGACGCGAGGGAACTGGCAAGTCCGACAACAAGGAACAGCAGCAGGTACACGACAAACACGGCGCCCTTGCTGCCCGCCGTCAGTTCCCGGGACCGCTTCAGGTTCCCGGTGGCGCCCCGCCGTTCAAAGACGCTCACGGGCCCGGCCACGGCCCACATGCACATGACGATGACCGCGAACACCATGGCCGCGATGAAGGGCAGGATGAGGATGATGCCGATGGTGCCTGCAATGGCGATGCCGAAGATGGCAAGCCCGACAAGGACCATGGTTCCGATGAGGTTCCCGGCCCGCGACTGCAGGAGCGCCCACGCCTGCCCAAGGGTGGGGGCTTCACCGCGGGCGGCAGCGTCGATGGCCACGAGCCCGATGCCGAAGGCAAGGACCGAGGCGATCATCGAAACGATACTCCACGCAAGGGAGACTCCGACCACCTGCAGGCCTTCCGCAACCACCGTCGCGGGGTCTTCATTCTGCGTGAACGCATCCATGAGCGAATCGTTCGCGCCGGCCACGAACACCTGGAACGCAATCCCCATGAGCCCCATGATGATGATGATCAATCCTTGGGTTCGCAGGAGTACACCGAAGTTCCGGAACGTGAGGCGGAATGCTCCCGTGAAAGCGTCACCGATATCAAACCTGGCCATTGAGGGCGCCACGACTTCAGGCTTGTTTAGCTTTTTTGCCGGTCCTCGATCACCCCGTCACGCCACGCCCCAATCGCACCGTGAAGTTCCCATCGAGCCCCCAGCTGGCTCACCCACCCGTACGTGAAAGCGAACGAGGGTCCCCTGTTGTTGGGGTCCTCAGCGCCCGGGCGGTCGTCACGAACGATCGTTTCCCTGCCCACCGTAGAGCGGACTCGCTTCATCGTAGAATGCCCGGTACTTCGCCTGCTCGTTGGCGTACCCCTTGTGCAGGGGCCGCAGCAACCTCGGCAAGGACGGTTGCCGCTCCCGTGGTCGCGAGCATGATGACGGCGAGCAGGACGGACGTGCAATTGGGGGCGTCCCGGGCCTCCCGTGACCGACGCTTCATGGGGCCATGACACTTCCCCTCGCGGCAACCCGGCGCCTGCCGCAGGCAACGGAGTGGCCGCATGGGGTGTCCGGGTCGCGCCCGCCGACCCGGGATACGGCATTCAACGGTGCCGGCGCTCCGCACGGCAGGGTGCAGAAACCGGGTCATCGTGACCTGGAGGGGGCCATGACAACCCGTCACAATGTCGGACCCGCGGGAATCGCAGACCCGCAGGATGGGAAAACAGGCAAGCCGACAGGCCTCGCCAGTTTAAGTAGGGTAGGCGGGAGGGATCCCATCATGGCAGAAAAGCAAGCCCGAGTGATGGAAGACGGTGACATCGTGAAGTACTCTCTCGGACTCGATGTCCCCGTGGTCGGGCTTGTCCGGGACCGCGGCACCTACGAGGACACGCGCGAGATGTCCATGATCTGCGGCCTCCTCTTCGGCCTCAACACGAAGCCTTCCGTCGCGGACGTCGAGGCCGACGGCGGCGCCGGGTGCGAGCCCGATGACGCAGCGTCCGGCCCCCCATCCATCAAGAGTCCCCGGCTTCCCGTCTCCGAATGATCGGGCGCGAGGTGGGGTCGGCACACCTGCACCCGGGCACGGGAGCGCCCGCGCAAGGACGCAATGGCCGTCGCGGGATCCCCAGGTCCCCGATCGGGTCCGTGGCCACGCGAGTGCCGACGTGCGTCCATGCCGATCCCCCGAACCCCATGTCCGGCCGGTTCCCGCCGGGCTTCGCAGTTCTTCGTGGCCGGATTCCAACGCCTGGCCGTTCTGCAGTAGGCTCCACCGTGCATCCTGTCCGTCCCCATCGCCCGATTGGGCCGTTTTTCCACATCCCCGGTCGATCGTCCGGCGAATCATTTAAATGGCTCAAGGGAATCGCCGCCCACCGCCCCTGGCGGGTCCCGAGGGTCGCCCATGGCTATCAAGGACGTCAAACCCACGCGTTCCGAGCTCATCGAGCTGAAGAAACGCATCACGCTCTCCAAGAAGGGCTACAAGCTTCTCAAGATGAAGCGTGACGGCCTCATCATGGAGTTCTTCAAACTCCTCGAGGATGCCAAGAAGGTCCGCGAAAACCTCGGCGGCCAGTACGAGAAGGCGCTCGAGCGCATCCACGTCGCGCAAGCCGTGGAGGGCGCCATCACCTTGAAGAGTGCGGCCACCGCCCTTGTTGCGGAGCCCGAGATCACCCTCTCCAAGAAGAACGTCATGGGCGTCGTCGTGCCCACGATCCAGGGAAAGGGCGTGCGCCAGCTCCTCACCGAACGTGGCTACGGGCTCATCGGCACGAGTCCCCGTATCGACGAAGCCGCCAACGCCTATGAGGAGCTCCTCGAGACCGTCATCAAGGCGGCCGAGATCGAGACCTCCATCAAGAAGCTCCTCGACGAGGTCGAGAAGACGAAACGCCGGGTGAACGCCCTCGAATTCAAGATCATCCCCGAGCTCGAAGAAGCCCGGGACTTCATCCGCCTCCGCCTCGAAGAGATGGAGCGCGAGAACATCTTCCGCCTCAAGCGCATCAAGGCGAAGGCGGAAGAGGAAGAGAAGGCGAAGCGCGCCGACGCCGCCGCCGATGCGGCGGCGCCGAAGCTCGTTGCGCCTGCGCAGTGAGTCGCGGTCGCGCGCACGGCCCCCGGGGTTCGAGCACCTCCGGGGGTCGCACCCGTTTTCCATGAAGCGCCCCGTTGTTGCGGCGCTGCGCCCTTTTGCCTCGCGACGGCGGCTCCCTGAGGGGAAGCAGCAACCTTCCGTCCCCGGCCGCACCAGCCCGGTATGCGGGGGTCCGAATCCATTCATTTCGTCTGAATGGGCAATGCCTGCGCAAGATTTCATTATAAGGAGAGGCCCGATCGACGCATCGATGAGGGCCATCCTTGCCGCTGTCGCCATCGTTGCTGCCGTATTCGCCGGTTGCATCGGGCCGGACGACGCGCCTCCCGAAGACACGACGCCGGCTTCGACCGGAAACCGCACCATCGACATCGGCGAGCGTCCGAACCCGACGTTCACCGACATTGATGCCGGGCCGGGCGCGGTCGCGGATCTCAACGCCACCCTTGATGCCCCGCCGACCCTCCGCGTGGGCGAATGGTGGCGCATCAAGTTCTCAAGCCCCCTGACGGGTGTCGAAACCGAGTTCGTGAGGGTCGTCGCCGACATCGACGAGAATGGCAACTACGTCATCGGGATGCCCCACGAAGGCTGGTACAAGGAAGCCGTCGTGTACCACACACCCGCCTTCGGCGACATGAACAAGGACCTCTCATACGACACCCACGACGTCCTATTCCAGCCCCTGAAGTGGCCGCTCACGAACGAGCAGACGTGGGACACCAAGTTCTCCGGCGGCAACACCATGACGGCGAACGTCGTCGTGGACAGCGCCGAGAAGACCGCGACCGTGACCTTCACCTCCCCCAACAACGGCTTCTTCGGAAGCGGCGTCGGAGGCGGCGGCGAGAGCACCATCCTGACCCTCGTCTATGACGCGAAGATCCATGAGGTGCGCGAATTCCGCCACCAGACCGCCGTCTTCGAAGTCATGGAGCACGGCTACGGCTTCGAAGGGTGGGTCACCGTTCCGCGTGCCGAGGACCTCGTGTTCTTCCACGGCCGCATCGGCCCGGCCCTCGATATCGGTCTGCAACCTGCGGGGCCCACGGACACCATCACCCTTGACGGCGGCTACAACCGCGTCACCTGGATCCAGGTCACCCAGAGCATCGGAGCGCCGGGTATCGGTGCGTACCGCCTGACGACCACCGCGCCGGACGGCACGGAATACCTGACCGAGACGCTTCCCGGTGGCCCGGCGAAGATCGAGTTCTTCGAGAACGCGGCGCCCGACGGGGACTGGAACATGCAATACGTGTCCGGCGGCCCGGGCGTGGTGTTCATCGAAGGCATCGCGTATCACCAGTACGACATCCACCTGCCGGATGGTCGCATCCGGAGCGACCACAGCCACTCCGTCATCCGGTGATCCGGTGGTGGCCGGCGGAACCGCTGCGGGCATCCCCCACAGTGGTTCCGATCCGGTCGGGACGTCCCTTCCGGGGGCGTCCGTGATTCCTTTTGCTTTCAACCTCGCGCGCAACAGCCGCGCACCTACAAGGGGCCGGTTCCGCACGCAGGGTCGCCGATGACTTCGCGGGCCCGCAGCCGCAGGGACCAGTCCACGTCGACGCCCCGTGCCAAGGTCAGTTCCAAGGTCCAAGCGCCTCCGGGGATGTCCCCCAACGGGGTGCCGTGGCCGGATCTGGTGACCTCCCGCGACACCACGCGGAGCCCCGACGCATCGAGCACGGCCACCCGGAACGCGAACGGGGCCGAGGTTTCGACTCCGGGGCCCGCCACGGTGACATGGTCCGGTTCGAAGAGCAGGTCGAGAAGAAGGTGCGGATGGCAGGAATCGGTGGTGAAGGCGAAGGTGCGGGAATTCCGCGGTCCGGCGGGCGCCGCCTCCGGCAAGGGAATCGGGATGCCGACGTCGAACCGGCCGGTCTCCCATTCCACGAGGGTGGAGTAGGGTTCCGTCGCCACGGCGCCCGGCCATGGACCCGCGGCAAGGAGGAAAAGGGCGGTCGCGACAAGGGCCGGGCGGGGGCCATTCACAGGCACGGATGGCGTCCCCGTGGATTGAACCTTCGCGCGGAAATCGGGGGACCAACCCCGAGGCCTAACCCTTCACTTTCCGGGGCCGGGCATCGAACGCGGACTCGCGCCTGCGCGCGTGCGTGCGAGGCGGTCGGCATCCGGGGGGGTGCTGCCGGACAGGGATCATCCTGTTGAAGGAAGCCCCGCATGGACGGTCCGTGAAAACGGGACCTGTCCCGCAAATGTCTATGATCCCCAGATCGATTCTTCGGCGGGCAGATCCTGTCCAGGAAACCTTCATGCGAATGACTATTGGCATCGTGTTGGCAACGCTCGTGACCGTCTCTTCCATGGCCACCGCAGTGTCCGTGACGGCGGTCACGGATGATGTGCTGCAGGGTGTCCTTGAACCCGGTCGGTACATCGTCGGCTTCCACGAGATGATCGACCCTTCGAGCGGCGAATACGCCGGCGAGCAGATCGTCGACCTGAGCGAGAACCTCCGCTTCGTCACCCTTGCCGTGACGAACCCCGTCGGCTTCCAGGCCCGCGTCGAAGCGGACCCCAATGTGGCCTACTACGAGGTCGAAGGCACGGCCAGCATCGCCTACACGCCGAACGACTCCTTCTGGGGCGTCAGCGACTACACCTGGGGATTCACCGCCATCAAGGCGAACATCGCCTGGGACACGGAACGCGGAACCACCGCCACGAAGATCTGCGTGCTCGACACCGGCCTCCTGAAGTCCCACGAGGAATTCAGCGGCCAGTCCCGCATCGCCCAGGGCTGGGACTTCGTCTATGAGGACAACAACCCGAATGACGGCAATGGCCACGGCACCCACGTGACCGGCATCATCGGCGCCACCATCAACAACGCCAAGGGTATCCCCGGCATGGCGCAGTCCACCATCATCCCGATCCGCGTCCTCAACTCCGCGGGCAGCGGCACCACCACCGACATTGCGCAGGGCATCGACTACTGCCGCACCCAGGGTGGCCACATCGCCTCCATGAGCCTCGGTGGCGGCTCCTCGACCACCATCCAGAACGCGGTCGTCGCCGCCCAGAACGCGGGCGTCCTCGTCATCGCCGCCGTCGGCAACAACGGCTGCGCCTGCACCATGTACCCCGCCGGCTACGCGAACGTGCTCGGCGTCGCCGCCGTGGACAGCAACCTGAACAAGGCGAGCTTCAGCAACACCGGGTCCTCCGTGGACATCTCCGCCCCCGGTGTCCGCATCGTCTCCACGTACAAGAACATCAGCGGATGCACCACGAACAAGTGCTACGTGTACCTTGACG
>JBFILE010000159.1:0-8713 GCA_041599855.1 Thermoplasmatota archaeon | reverse complement strand
CGTGAGCATCTCGAGGACTTCCCCTTCGCTCAGGGCCGTGCACGCGTCCGCGCAGATGCGCACGACCTCCGGGCCGAGGGGCCCCGCGAGGGCGAAGCCGCGGACGAAAAGGTAATCGCCCGCGATGATGGCGGGGCCGATGCCGAACAGCGTGTGGATGGTGGGCTTCCCGCGACGGAGCGGGGACTCGTCGATGATGTCATCGTGGACGAGGCTTGCCGCGTGGATGAGTTCGATGGCCGCGGCCGCGTGGACCGCCTTGTGGTACCCTTGGCCGCCGCACGCGGCGAAGCTCGTGAGGAGGACCCGCGGACGCAGCCGCTTCCCGCCCGCAAGAACCACGCCCCGCGCCATCTCCGCCACGTTCGCGTCCTCGCTGTCACACTCGCTCGCAAGCACGTTCTCGACGCGCTGGAGCCCATCCTCAAGGTTCCACGTGTCGCGCACGCGGGGCAGGCGCTGGTCCTGGCTCCATGCTCCCGCGCGGGCGCGGAGACGCGTGAACGGGCTCATGCCGGCGCCCCCGTGATCAGGAAGGCGGCCGCCATGAGGAGGCCGACAACGATGTGCAGGAGGCGCGTGGACGTGGTCGCCGGAGCGAGCTTGTGGGGGTCGCGGTAGTTCACGGTGAACACCTTGTGCGCGTGCCACGCGAGCGGGAGGCCCGCGAGGGCGATGAGGGTGAAGGACGGCAGCAGTCCGAGAAGGACGCCGGCCGGGATGGCGACGAGGCCTGTTGCAAGGAGCCCGTAGAACAGGATGCGGGCCCGATCGGGACCGAGGCGGACGACGAGGTTCCGTTTGCCGACTCCGCGGTCCGCCTCGTAGTCCGGGAACTCGTTCACGCTGTGGGATGCGGCCACAAGCGCGGCGAACGGGATGGATGCCACGAAGGCTTCCCAGGAGAATGCGGCCGTCTGCACGAAGCACGCGCCGAGGACCATGATGGGGCCGAATCCGGAGCCGACGGCGATCTCGCCGAGACCACGACTCGCGAGGGCGACCGGCGGCATCGTGTACAGGACCGCGAGCAGGATGCCGGCGACGCCGAGCCACAGGAGGTCGAACCCGCGCATCGCGGCAAGGACGATGCCGATGGCGGCGCCGGACGCGAACAGGGCGGCGCTCAGGCGGCCCATGGCGCCCGGAGTGACGATGTGCCGCTGGATGGCGCGACTGCCGCTCGTGCGACGCCCGCCGCCCGCATCGAGCCGGTCCGCGCCGCTCCGATGGTCGAAGAAATCGTTCGCCGTGTTCGTCCCGGCGTGGATCAGGAGGCCACCGACGAGGGCGAGCACGAAGATGGCCGGGTCGAAGGATCCCTGGCTTGCCGCGATGGCGGTTCCGAGGATGATCGGGACCACGCTCCCAACGAGGAGGGGTGCGCGGATCGCAAGGAGGAGCTGCGCCACCACCGGGCGCGCCATTCCGGTCGGCGTCCACGAGATGTGATACCCGGACCCGGTCGTGGCCACCGCGGTCGGGATTCGCGCCAACCCGACGAACCCTTGGAGGAGTCCCAGGTTGTATGCCTCCGGAAGACCGTTGTCCAATGCCATGTCAAGGGAGCCGGGGGCATCAAAGATGACCTCGCCCGCCGTGGTGGAATCGAGGAGGAATGGATGCGCTTCGGTGGCGAAGACGCGAAGGATGCCTGCAGGGTTGCCGCGAAGGGCGCGAACGAGTCCACGGTTCTTGGCGGCCCATGCTTCCGCAGTCGCTTCGCCGGCTTCGCGAAGAATGGATCCGTCCCTGGCGGAAAGGGTCTCGTCGAGGGCATCCAGGCATCGGACGTACGCTTCGAGGGGCACATTGTCGAATGGGTGGTGGCGGTCCACTTCCGGGCCGCCCGCTTTTTCGACGAGGGCTGGCCACCGGCCACCCAGCCGGGGCGCGAACCGGTCCGCGAGGAGTTGCCAACTCAGGGCCCGGACAGTTTCCCCGGGGGCGGGCGCGGGTTCGCGCGCGGCGTGCGCGAGGCGGGCGGCGGCCACGATGGGCGCCATCCCCGTTCCCCCATAAGCGGTTTCCTCACATTCTCGGCGGCGTTCGCGACCAGAACCGGGTAAGGGTAGGATCTATAAGTGGCTACTGCAGGAGCAGCTCTGCCTAGCTGGATTCCGGCGTATCCGCCACGGTCGATGAAGTTGGGTACGGGTATGCGATGACCGTGATGTGGTAGTCCACCGTGTACTCGAAGCAACCCGGGCACAACCCGAAGCCCGCGGTGTCGGTGAAGATGGCGCGCGGCCGGAACCCCCAGCGACTCTGCTCCGCGTACGGCGCGTCATGGCCGCCCACATCCACCCAGATGTCGAACGCCATTTCGTTCAGGCTCGTCGAATTCTCACTCGGCGATACGCGTTCGCCGGCTCCGACACGGTGGCCGGTCGCGTTCTTGTACTCCAGGATGTAGCCGGCCGGATCGAAGCCGGGGGGCGTCTGGACGCCTGTCACGTTCAGGAACACCACGACGCGCTGGGTGCCCATGCTGACGAGCTTCTCCGGCCTGACCCACTCGATGTCCTCATCGAATACGATGGAATCCGACACGCCGCGGACCGTGGTGCGGGCCTCCGTGTCCAGGACCACGCGGTGGGTGAGGTCCCGGTAGAAGTCCGGGTGCGCGGGCCATTTCTCCACGTTGTTCGCCTTGTAGGCCACCACCTTGAAGCGGAAATCGCCCCAGTCGATGCTGGATGCGCCGTCCGCGTAGAACTCGAACGCCCACCCGCTCGCCGTCGAATGGGGCATGTCCGTCATCCGTGGCGTCACCGCGAGTTCAAGGGGGACGTCCGGTGAAAGGGACACGAACTCGCTGAAATCCGTCGCCTCCGGGGTGAGGTAGCGGATCTTCAACCCCGTGAGCGTCGGATCGAGTTCGCTCACGGTGAATGCGAGTCGACCGGTTCCCTCGTAGACGATGGTGCCGTACGGGAATTCATAGGTCGAGAAGAACACGCCGTCATTCACATTGGGCGAACCACTCGGGAACGGGCTGAGGTGATTGGACAGCACCTGATCCACGAGCACGATTTCGCGCTTCTCGCCCCAGTAGTCATGGATGTGCGCGTTCCCCGTGGTCTTGTTCGTCTCCGCAAGGCCGAGTCCTCCGGTGGCGTTTCCACCCACGCCCGCGAATGCCGGGTCCTCCGGCGCCTCGGGTGCGGTGGCCATTGGCGCTTCGGCGTCGTCCGAACCGAAGCATCCGGCGAAAGCGGCGACGGCGACCAGGAGCGCGAACGAGGTCGAGCCAGCGCGGAATCGGGTACGCATGGCCAATGACCCCACGGTCGAGACCTTTAATGTTGCCGCGACGGCAAGGGCCCGGAACGACTCCGGTGAAGCCCCGGAGTCCACCCGGCACGTCGCACGAACGACGACCTCGACACATCGTGGAACCGGCCGCCGGCAGGAGTGCTCCCGCAAAGCATTGGCACTGACGCCCGCGAAGCGCAACGAACGGGAAAAAAAGGAATGATCCCGGAGGCGCTGGGCGCCCCCGGGATCCGGGACCGCATCAGCGGCGGCTCTTCTTCGCGGCCTTCTTCTTGCCGCTGGATTTCTTGGCTGCCTTCTTCGGTGCGGCCTTCTTCGCCACCTTCTTCTTGGGCGCGGCTTTCTTTGCCGCCTTCTTCGCGGCCTTCTTGGCGCCCTTCTTCGCGGGCGCCTTCTTCGCCGCCTTCTTCACGGTTTTCTTCGCCGCTTTCTTCGGTGCGGCCTTCTTCGCCGCCTTCTTCTTGGGGGCGGCTTTCTTTGCCGCCTTCTTCACGGCTTTCTTGGCGCCCTTCTTCGCCGGGGCCTTCTTGGCCGCCTTCTTCTTGGGCGCGGCTTTCTTTGCCGCCTTCTTCTTCGGTGCGGCCTTCTTCGCCGCCTTCTTGGCGGTGGCCTTCTTGGCTGCCTTCTTCTTGGGGGCGGCCTTCTTGGCCGCCTTCTTGGCGGTGGCCTTCTTTGCGGCCTTCTTCACGGCTTTCTTCGCCGTCTTCCTGGCCGGGGCCTTCTTCTTCGTCGCCTTCTTGGCTGCCTTCTTCGGAGCCTTCTTCGCCGCCTTCTTCTTGGGGGCAGCCTTCTTCGCCGCCTTCTTCACGGTCTTCTTCGCGGCCTTCTTCTTCTTGGCCGGGGCCTTCTTCTTGGCAGGCGCCTTCTTCTTGGCGGCGGCCTTCTTGGCCTTCTCGCGCTCAAGACGGGCCTTCGCCCGTTCGCGTTCGCGCTGCTTCCGGGCCTGTTCCTTGGCCTTCTCCTTCTTCGCCTCAGCGCGCTGGCGGCGTTCCTCGACGACTTCCTGGTGGCGTTCGCGACGCTTGGACCAGGCACTGCCGCCCTTCTTCTTCAGAAGGGGAAGGCCGGTGCGGGGGTTCTTGGAAACTTCCCATCCTTGAGGAACGGCCTCCATGGGCGTTCCGCTCTTTGGCGTGCTCTTCGCAAAGAAGTAGACGGTAGCTTTCTTGCCGCCTCGAAGAGTAACGTCGTTCTTGTAAAGGGTGTAGCCCTCGTAGTTGAACGGCATCAGGGATCGGGCGGCAAATGTGTTTGCGTGTATTATAAAACCGCCGCATTGGTTCCGGGGTTTCGGGTCGATTTTGTTGCTTTTCAGCAGGAATTTGCTCGAATGGCACCCGACTTTCGTATCAACGGACGCGCAATGCGCGACACTTCCGGCGTTCCGCACGCGTTCGACCGGTGGCTTACCAACACGCTCCTCGTGGGCAGAACGCGTCTTCGGACAGTCGCCGGACTCCCGCCGAAACGGGCATCGAACCCTTGCCATGCGGCGTTCGGTCCCGGGCGTTCCAGCGAAAATGAGGCGCCGCTTCTGGATCATTCGTCGTTTTGAAAAACGCCCAAGAGCCGTTATCCCTGCAGGAAACAGAGTCCATCCTGCGCTTCTGGCGTACACCCCGAAGTGACTCGGCGGGGAGACCTGCGTACCCTCCACACCCTTCACATGGGTCCCGGCATCCGTGCCGACCCTCGCCGACGCCATATGGCCGGCCCGCGTCCCAATCCGCGGGCCGGTTCCTTCTCATTCCCTGCTCATTCCAAGGATCCGGCGATCGTCATGGCCGACATGCCCGACTCCTGCCGCGGATTGGGCGTCGCCGGGTCGCGCGGGGGCATCGCGACGCCTGTGTCGCGGGCGCCGTCAGGAGCGTGCGGCAGCGCGGCCGGCGATGGCGCATCGGAACGGGTCACTTCTGGTCGTGGGCATGGTGATCGATGCCGAATGCGATCCGCATGTCCACGCGCCATTGCGCAATCTGGTTGTTCCGGACGACTGCGTGGGTCCGGAGAACCTCCACGCCCGTGATGTGCTTGATCGTGGTCGACGCCTCTTCCAAGGCGCGTTCCACGGCATCCTCGATGCTCCGCTCGCTGTTCCCGATGAGTTCCACTACTTTCGCAATGGGGGTCGCATGATGGATCCGGTCATCGTCGCTGTCCTTCTGCCGCTCACTGATGTTTGCCTGTGCCATGTCCGTTCACCGTGAGCCGAGGGTTCCCGGAGCGGCGTCAAAGAAGGTTCCGGCCCGGATCTGGATTCCCTGGGTGGGCGTGGGGGGATGGGTCGGCAAGCAAGGCTCCCTGGAAAGGTGCACGACGTCGGATCCCATGGCCAACTGGCCGACGGCCTGTTGGAGGCCCGCGGTGATGGGTGCCGGCGCCCGTCGCCCGGCGCGTTCGGCGGCCGGCTCCGGCCGAAAAATGGCGCTGCCCGCCTACATGATCCGCTTGCCGAGCGCACTCTGGATGACGCCGACCGCGAGTTCCGCGGTGCGGTTGCGCTCGTCGAGGAGCGGGTTCACTTCCACGATCTCCATCGACTGAAGGAGCGGGCATTCGCTCGCCATCTCCATGGCAAGGTGTGCCTCCCGGTACGTGAGGCCTCCCGGGACCGGGGTTCCGACACCGGGGGCTTCCTCCGGGTCGCAGACGTCCATGTCGAAGGAAACGTGGAGTCCGGTCATGCCGTCGGTCGCGATCCGGATTGCGTCCTCCATGACGCGGCGGATGCCGCGTTCATCGATCTCGCGCATGGTGTACACGGTGACGCCGTGCTTGCGGAGGAGTTCCCCCTCCTTCGCATCCACGTCCCGCGCGCCCACGACCACACAGTTGGCCGGATTCGCCTTGGGCGCAACCTTCCCGATGTTCACGAGGGAATCATCGCCGAGGCCGCAGAGGGCAGCGAGCGGCATCCCGTGGATGTTGCCGCTTTCGCTCGTGTCCGTGGTGTTGAAGTCGCCGTGGGCGTCCACCCAGATGACGCCGGTCTTCGCGGGACCGTTGACGCGGGCGACGCCGCCCACGGTTCCCATGGCAATGGAGTGATCCCCGCCGAGGACGACGGGGAATCCACCGGCCGCGATGACCTTCTCGACCCGGCGACTCAGGGTTTCGCACACGCGGATGATCTCATCGGCGTAGAGGAGGCTCGTGTGCTTCGCGGTCTTGGTCTCGACCGTGGGCGAGTACACGTTCCCCAGGTCTTCCACCCGGTGGCCGAGGCGTTCCAGCTTGGGCGCAAGGCGGGCGACGCGGATGGCGCTCGGGCCCATGTCGGTGCCGCGGCGGCTTGCGCCGAGGTCCATGGGCGCGCCGATGATCTTCACGTCACGTGGGGGGATTCCGGTGGCCATGGGGTCGTCCGCTCACCCGCCGCATCCTTGAGATGCGTAATAAGGACGCGGGCTGGCGTCATGCTTCCTCCGCGACGCGCGTGATCGGATGCGTTATGCAAGGGGCGGGATGTGGCCTCGTGTGAGGGATCTTGAGGAGTCGCGCCGGACGTGGCGGAAGATCGGCGGCTCGTTCGCCCGCTCGCGCCCCTCACCGTGGTCCCAGGTGACCGCATGGCTTGGGCAACACGGCGGGCACGATCCTGTGCTCGACCTCGCCGGGGGCCACGGCAGGCATTCCGCCCCCCTGGTCCATGCCGGCCGGCACGTGGTGGTGGCCGACATCTCGCGGGAAAGCCTTGCCGCCCGCAGCCCGGGAAGTGACGCCGTGGAATCCTCGGCCACCGCGCTGCCGTTCCGCGACGGCGCATTCCCGACCGCCCTGTTCATCGCGGGACTTCACGCAATCCCGGGCGCAGGCAATCGCGCGGCGGCCCTTGAGGAATTGCGGCGGGTCCTGGGCCCGGGCGGCCGTGCGCTCGTGTCGGTGTGGCACCGGGACCAGCCGCGGTTCGCGGACGCGGTCGCCCGTGGCGAACGGGAAGTCATGCAACCGTGGTCCACGGCCCAAGGGCCCGTGGACCGATACACCTACCTGTTCGACGAAACCTCGCTGAGAGACGCCTTGGAGGCGGCGGGCTTCACGATGGACCGGGTGTGGTCGGAGGCTGTGAGCGCGCGCCATGTGGACAACGTGTTCGCGTCCGTCGTCAATCCATCGTGATCACGAGCTTGCCCACGTTCTCGCCCTTGGCGAGGGTGGCGAACGCGTCCGCGGCGCCATCGAGCGGCACCGTGTCCGCGATGACCGGATGCAGCTTGCCAGCAAAGACCAGATCGCGGACGGTCACGAATTCGCGCCGGTTCGCCATCGTGCTCCCCACGATGTCGAGCTGCTTCCACATCACGTAGTTGATGCCCGCGGATGGATCGTATCCCGTGGTCCCTCCCACGGTGACGACACGTCCCCCCTTCGCCGCCGATTTCAAGCTGCGGATCCACGTCACCTTCCCGACGTTGTCAAAGACGAGGTCCACACCATGCCCGCCGGTTGCCTTGAGGACCGCCTTCTCCCACTTCGGTTCCTCCGTGTAGTCGATGACGTGGTCCGCGCCGATCTCGTGGGCATGTTCGCACTTCTCGCTCCCGCCGGCGATCACGGTCACCCGGGCGCCCGCGAATTTCGCGATCTGGATGGCGGCCGTGTTCACACCGCCTCCGGCACCCACGATCAGGACATGCTCGCCTGCCCGCAGGCGCCCGCGGGTGATCAGGGCGCGCCACGCGGTCATGAACGTGAGGGGGAATGCGGCGGCCTCCTCGAAGGACAGGCTCTCCGGGAACACATGGAGGTTCCCGGCGGGCACGAGCATCTGATCCGCAAGGCCGCCGCGCATGTGCTCCCCGATGAGTTGGTACGTCTCGCAGAGACTCGGCTCATCGGCAAGGCACTGCGGGCATGCGCCGCAGGAAACGCCGGGGTCGAGGAGGACGCGGTCGCCGACGGCCAAGGTGGTGACGCCCGCGCCGACGGATGCCACCACGCCGCTCGCATCGCAGCCACCCCAATGGGGCTTCGGCAGGTCGAGTCCGGGCCATCCTTCAAGGACGAACATGTCGAGCCGGTTCAGGGACACGGCCCGGACGTTCACAAGGACCTGACCGGGGCCCGGGGGGCCGGGGTCCGGGACTTCGAGCGGTTGCAGGTTCTCGAGGCCACCGTGTTCGTGGAAGCCGAACGCGCGCATGGGGCGGGCGATGGGGCGCGGGGGTTTAGCGGTTTGGGAGTGGCTCCGGGGTCGGGGCGGCGGGAGAACCGGTTTTCCGGGTGCCACCGTTGAAAGTGCCAGCCTGCCGGGACCCGCGCGGGTCGCAAGGGGTGAATGTTGCGATCTCGGCTCCTGCTGTGAGCGGTGTCGGGTCAACGACATGGCGCGGGTAAAACGGAGTGGGGGTGAGACGGTTGGGGTCCCCACCAGCCACCCGCAACCTCGCCGCGCGGTGCGCGGCTCGGTAGCACCCCACCCCTCCGCCCG
>JBFILE010000158.1:0-8720 GCA_041599855.1 Thermoplasmatota archaeon | reverse complement strand
GCCAACTTAAGAAAAATCGTCCAACGAGGCGTCGATATCCGGGGGAGGCGGAGCGGGTGGCGGGGTGGGGTGCAGGTCGCGCCGCAGGCGCGCCGGGGGTGGGTTGGTGGGGGCCCCAACTGGCGCACCCACCCCTCGCGACCCGCGCAAACCCGCAACGTTGGCACCCGACGCGGAGCCGATGCCTGCTCGCGGGCCGGATCTTGCGGCTCCACCCGCAGCGCCTCCCGTGAGGGAACCCTCCCATGCGTGTGTTCTTCAGGATGGCGCCCCCATGCCCGGCAGCTTTGTGCTGCCGTCCAGAGGACCGCATCCCGCGACGCCGGCCGCCACATCCACGGGATGACCGCGGAATCGGATCCCCCGAGGATTGGCCACGCCATCACGCGTACACGGCCTGCCCACCCGTGTGGAACAGCACCACGCGATCCGAGGCGGCGACCGCCCCGTCCTCCACGAGGCGATCGAGCGCAGCGAGGGTGGCCGCGCTCTCCGGCGAGGAATACAACCCCTCCGTGCGGCCGAATCGTGCCATCGCCTCGAGGATGGCATCGTCCGTCACCGCGACCGCGGTCCCGCCGCTTGCGCGGATGGCGCGGAGGATGAGGAAGTCCCCGATGGCCTTCGGCACGCGGAGGCCGTGGGCCGCCGTCCGCGCATTCTCGAAGGGGACCGCGTCCTCGACGCCTGCCTCGAAGGCTCGCACAATCGGGGCGCACGTGTCGCTCTGGACACTCACCATGCGCGGGCGCTCGCCGCCGATGAGCCCCAACGATTCCAGCTCGTCGAACGCCTTCCACATGCCCACGATTCCCGTGCCGCCACCCGTCGGGTAGATGATGACATCCGGGAGGGACCAGTCGAAGTCGACGGCGAGCTCGTAACCCATGGTCTTCTTCCCTTCGACCCGGTACGGTTCCTTCAATGTGGAGACGTCGAACCATCCGTGGGCGCGGACGCCTTCCTGGATGCGGGCGGCGGCATCCGTGATGAGGCCGTCCACAAGGTCCACGTCCGCCCCGAACGCGCGGCACTCGGCAAGGATGCCCGCTGGCACGTCCTTCGGCATGGCCACATGGGCCGGGATGCCGGCGCGCGCGGCGAATGCGCTCAACGCGGCTGCGGCGTTCCCTGCCGAGGGAACCGCGAACGCCGTTGCGCCGCGCTCGTGGTTGGCGCTCACGGCCGCGCCCAGTCCGCGTGCCTTGAACGACCCGGTCGGGTTCAGGGATTCCTCCTTCGCCGAAAGATTCCGGAGGCCGAGGGATCGACCCAATCGGGGCAGGTCGAGGAGGGGCGTGATGCCTTCGCCGAGCGACGTGATGAACCTCGGATCGCGCACGGGCATCATGGCGTGGAAGCGCCACATGCTTCGGGTGCCGCCCTCGAAGGTGGTGCGCGTCACGTGCTCCTTCGCTGCCTCGATGTCGTAGCGCGCGAGGAGCGGTTTCCCGCACTTCGTGCACACGTTCTGGAGGGCGTCCGCGTCATGCTCGGCGCCGCAGCGGCCGCACGCGAGGTGCGTGAGATGCGAGTACGGCGCGTCCCGCGTCACCTGCGTTTCGCCTCCGATGCGAGGGTGCCGGACGGGACGTCCTCCGCGTGGTCCGTGCGCGACGGTGCCGCTCCCGAACCCGGCGCCGGGTCACGGGCGGGGGGCCCTTCGACCGGGACTTCGACGGGCACGTCCTTCCGCGCGAACTTGGACGGATACCAGTGCTCGTAGAGCATGCAGATGAGCCCATTGTCCACCGAGTTCACACCCGTCCGGAACTGATCGGAGAGGCCGATCGAGAACCCGAAGAAGATGGCGATGAACGCGGCCACCATCTCGGGCGGGATCGGGAGCACGCTCGCGATGACCGGAGGCGCGATGATGGCGACACCGCCCGGGATGCCGGGCACGCCGATGGTCACGACGGTGAGGGGGATGAGGAGGAGCAGGAGATCGAACACGCTCGGCGTGTACCCGACGATGGTGCCTGCGATGACGGTGATGACGAATGCCGCAACCATGGTGCCGTCCAGGTTCACGGTGGCGCCGAGGGGGATGATGAAGTCGCGGACCTCCTTGCGGACCCCGAGGCCGGTTTCCGCCCGCTCCAGGTTGATGGGAATCGTCGCCGCGGACGATGCGGTGCCCCATGCGAACGGGTACACGTAGAGGAAATATTCCTTGAAGAAGCGCTTCCACGAGAAGCCCGTGTACCGGCAGATGGCCCAGCTCGTTGCAATCATGAACGTGGTGAGGATGAAGACCGCGACCGCCACCGAGATGAGGTACCACGAGACCGGGGACACGTCGGCGAAGACGTCGAGGGCGCCCGCCTCCGCGATGCCGGACTCCGTCTTCGCGATCGAATCCGAGATTCCGGTGGGGATGAAGACCCCGATCGCGAACAGGATGAACGGGAACAGGTACGTGAGGGCGCGTCCCGCCACCGCGATGCCGTCCACGCCGACGAGGCGGATCACGTCGAACGTGGGCCGCGCAAACCACTCCGACGGCCGGTACTTGGCACCGAAATGGAGACCGACGCCGCACGTGGTCGCCCACATGATGGCGATGAACGGCGGACTCGTGACCGCAAGGACCCCAAGTTGGCGGAAGAGGTCGGCAACAGCGCCGAACGGGTTCTGGGCGGTGAGGCCGAGGGGAAGCTGGAACAGGGGCGCAAGCACCGCGATGGCCCACACGCCTGCGACAACGGTCGTGATCACGTAGGTGACGGACACCCAGAGGGCGAAGCGCGCGGCCGAGCCCGTCTTCAGCATGTCGCCGATGGCCGCCGTCAGGGTGAAGAAAATGATGTACGGCGCGCCCTTGGCAAGGTAGCCGAACGCTTCCTTGACGCCGGTGCCGATGAAGCCGAGCTGGTCCGGGAAATACGACCCGAGGACCATCCCGATCGCCAAGGCGACGAGGCCCCACACCGCAGCCGGGATCCGACCCACGAGGGATTTCGGCGCGCCCGTATTGCCGGAGGGTTCCTCGGCGTCCACGGGACCCAGTTCAATCTCCACGTCCCGAGCGTCCTCAGGCATTGACGCGCGACCCCCGTGGCGCCTTATGTAGTCTGCGTCCACGCCGGAACGCGCGGGCGTGGACGGAGGCACAGGCCGGCGGATCAGGCCGGAAGTGGACGGCTACGAGCCGACGGATTCAGCCGAGGGTCTCGAGGACCCTGCCCGCGTGACCCTTCGGCTTCACCTTCGGGTCCACGAACGCGACCTCGCCATCGGGGCCGATGACGAATGTGGACCGGATGATGCCCTCGTACTCGCGGCCATACATCTTCTTGAGGCCCCATGCGCCGTATGCGCGTGCGACCTTCGCATCCGCATCCGCAAGGAGCGGGAAATTCAGGTCGAACTTCGCCTTGAACTTCACGTGACTGGCGACCGAGTCCGGCGAAATGCCGAGGACCACCGTGTCCTTTGCCGCGAACGCCTCGTGGCTGTCCCGGAACTCGCACGCCTCCGTGGTGCATCCCGGCGTGTCGTCCTTCGGGTAGAAGAAAAGGACCACGGTCCGACCACGAAGGTCTGCAAGGCGCACCTGGGCACCCGAGTCGTCCACCAGGTCGAACGCCGGGGCTGCATCGCCGACATTGAGCGTCATGCGACGGGAATCGGCCCGCCGGCAAAAAACCCTCCGAGCGCCCGCCGCGCACCGACGTTGCGGCACCCCTTTTAGGGGAAGTCGACCCCAAGCGCGCCATCATGACGCCCCCCTTTGAAGTTGGCGCGTGCCTGGATCTGGGCGCACTACGCAAGGACCGACCGGACCATGGCGTGGCGGACTTCCTTGAACGTGCCGGCCACGGCCTCCACTGGGTCACCATCATGGAGGACCGTCAGCCTGACTTCTTCACCGGCTACCGTGGTTTCGAGGCGGATGCCGCGGTTCCGTTGAACCGGCACGGGCCCTTCCGGGATGCATGGACGCACAACGACCTCCGGGCCGTCGTGCAGGCATTCCAGGCGCGGGGCGTCCGCGTGCTCCTCGGGTACTGGATCCATGAATGCAACTTCGTCCGCAACAGTCAACCTCATTTGCTGATGACGGACAGCGCCGGCACCACGTGGGAGAATGCCGAGAAGATGAACTCGGATTTCAATCCGCTGAAGGCCCTGCGCGCCGACTCCGACCACGAGATCCCGGAAGGCATGCCATTCGTGGAATTCCAGAACCGCCAATACACCCGCCTCCAGCAGGATTTCGGCTTCAACGGCCTCTTCCTCGGGGACGGAGGCATGGGGTTCCGCCGGTTCGGTCGCGACGACCATGGCGCGCACGCATATGATTACGACCCGGAGCGCGTTGCCACATTCGCTGCAACCAATCATTGCGAAAGCCACGAAGGATGCACCCTCGATGACACGCGGACGGATACCCTGACACACGCCACGGACATCCACCGCCACCACTTCCATGAGTGGATCACGTGGGCCATCGAGGAATGGACCACCTACTACAAGCAGACAGCCGACCACGTCCACCGGTCGGGCGGCATGCTCGCCGCATACAACGTGATGAACTATGGCCCGGCGCTGGCCCACCTCCACGCCACCGACTACCGCGCCCTTGCCGAAGCCGGCCTCGACGTCTTGGTCTACCAAACCTACGATTACGCGTGGGGCCCCCACGGCCCCTTCGGAAACACGGGAATCAAGGACAAGGACATGGTCACGAACCTGGCCGAACTCCTTCACACGCGCGCCCACGTGGGCCACGACACCCCGATGCGCATCGTGTTCACAACCGAAACCGAGGACAGCGTGGAACACTGGGACGCGCCCCTCGCCCACACCCTCGGCGAAGTGTATGCGTACGCAAGCGCACGCAGCCATGACGGGCACGACTGGCGACCTGCCGTTGACGGCACGTTCGTCGTCTGGTCGAACAGCGTGGAGCGAACCGAATGGAACGCCCTTCGCCACGCCTTTGCGCAGGCCACCCGCGGAAACGAACCCACCGGACCCGTCCTCGAGTGGGACGAAACCGATCAGGTTGCAGTCACCGGTCGCGTCCCTGTCGAAGGACTGAGTGCGGAGACGCTGTACGAGCATTCGAAGCGCGAAGCTCTTGCCACCGACGGGACCCTCTGGGGGGTCGGCGTGATACCGAATCATGCGTTGATCGGCCGACGCGTACCGGTGGAAGCAAAGAAGCGGAGCGCGCGTCGCGTGTGAAAGACCGACTCCGTGCCACAGCCACTTCCGCCAGGCCACACAACGTCCCGACTCCCCGAGCCATCGTCTTCGTGAAATGGAAAGGCACCGCGTCCGACCCACGCACCTCTCGAGGAAAGGATCGTGCCAACCGCATCCCACGGGAAACGAGGATTCCGCCCGCTACACAGGCAGGTACCGCCAAGGTTCGCGGCGCCATGGGAAATGCCAGGATCGAGAACGCGCACGCGGCATCTGTCACGGCACGCCGGAGGATGCGGCCGGGCTCGCGCCAAGCCACCGGACGGCTGGACGCAACACTCGCTCGAACCACTGCCAAGCGTTTCTCGTACAGACGCGCATCCATCCGCGCATACCAGAATTGTTTTCGCACAAACCGGGACATGCGCGTGTTCTCGACGGGCCCGTGCTCCACCACGGCGCGTGGAACAAACACCACACGTCCGCCATCGTCAAGAATCCGCCACCACAGATCCCAGTCCTCGCCACACACAAGGTCGGGGTCAAACCCGCCCACCGTCACCACGGCCGCCCGCCGATATGCTACGTTCGACGTGATGAACCCACGGTAGGTGAGCCAGGAATTCAAGTCCTCGAAGATGGAGACCATCGACCCCCATCGTCGGTTCCGGAGCGACCCCCCGACTCCAGCGATTTCCGGAGAATCCACGAACGGCCGCGTCAAGCGAAGCAACCAATCCCGATCCGCCACACAATCAGCATCCGTGAACGCAACCACGTCGCCTCGCGCTGCATCGATGCCGACATTGCGGGCGTCGGCACACCCTGTGCCGCGATCTGAAAAGATCCGAACCCCGAAACGTTCCGCAACCTGGCGCGAGCCGTCCGCCGAGTGCCCATCCACCACGATGATCTCGAAACGGTGGGCAGGATACGACTGGTCCACCAGGGATTGGAGGCACCAGCCCAAGGTAGCCGACTCATTGCGGACGGGGATGATCACCGAAACGAACGGGAACTCGACCACGTCCGGCGTAAAAGCCGGCGTTCCATGAATAAGGCTCTGGCTCGATGATTCCGGAGATGCCAAGCTCTGGCACGATGATTCCGGAGATGCCCCGAACAGGCAGCCTCGGAAGGCTGCCGCTCAAGCAAAAAGGGAAGAAGCGCCCGAAGACGCAAAATGAGAGGGAGAGTGAGTGCCTGACAACGTATCCGCTTTCCCGGAGACTCTCGTACTCCAGTACATGACGATTACGCGGGCGGGCTTAACTGCCGGGTTCGGAATGGGACCGGGTGGTACACCGCCGCTATGGCCGTCAAAACACTCACTCAATGAGCACCGATCCCAATGAAGGGACATGGCACCCACGAGCAGGTTTCACTACCTGCACATGAGGTATACATACGCAACCTGTTTGAAGATCGAGTCTACACGTCTATGACGATGCTGCGGAATCAGCGGTTAGCGGACGGTTAGTAACGCCGGGCTGAACACCTCGCCGAAGCTTGGTGCTTACACCCGCGTCCTATCAAACTCGTCTTTTACGAGAGTCCAACTGCCTCGTTTTAGGGTTCACTTCGGGCTTAGATGCTTTCAGCCCTTATTGATTGCGGCGTGGCTGCCCAGCGTGCCTTGTCAGACAACTGGTAGACTAGAGGCCACGAATCCTTGTTCCTCTCGTACTAAAGGATCCTTCCCCTCAGGCAGTAACAGCTCCAAAAGATAGCAACAAACCTGTCTCACGACGGTCTAAACCCAGCTCACGATCCTCTTTAATGGGCGAACAACCCCACCCTTGGCAGCTGCTGCACCACCAGGATGAGGAGAACCGACATCGAAGTAGCAAGCCGCGAGGTCGATATGGGCTCTTGCTCGCGACAACTCAGTTATCCCCGTGGTAACTTTTCTGTTATCTCTCTGTCTCATCAGGAAACATGAGAGGTTCGCTAAGCCCTGCTTTCACAACTCGGATCCTTGTTGGGCGGATCCGGGTAAAGGAACCTTTTGCCTTTGCACTCTGCGGCCGATTCCTGACCGGCCTGAGGTTCCCTTTGGGCGCCCTCGATATCTTTTCGAGGGCGTGGCGCCCCACCCAAACTGCCCACCTACGGGTGTTCGGCCGAAGCCGTAAGCGGTACCGGTTCACAAGGGCGGTGTTTCATCGTTGCCTCCACCTGAGCTAGCGCCCAGGCTTCGACGGCTCCCGCCTACCCTACACATGCGAACCAATACCGCAGCCGCAGGCTGCAGTAAAGCTCAACGGGGTCTTCGCTTCCCTTTGGAGCGTGCTAGTTTGTGCGCTAGCACTAATATTTTCACCGGCTTGTATGCGGGGACAGTGGCGCCCTCGTTGGACCATTCATGCAAGCCGCCAATTAAGCGGCAAGGTATTACGCTACCTTAAGAGGGTCATAGTTACCCCCGCCGTTTAGCGGTCCTTCGTCCGGTTGGACCCGGGTTTCAGATACCGCCACTGGGCAGGATTCAGCCTGTATACACACCCTTTCGGGCTAGCACAGACCTATGTTTTTATTAAACAGTCGGAGCGCCCTTGTCACTGCGACCAGTCACTCTCGTGGCTGGCACCCCTTCTCCCGAAGTTACGGGGCTAATTTGCCGAGTTCCCTCGCATACGTTAACGCCGACACGCCTTAGGCTTCTCACCCAGGGTACCTGTGTCAGATCTCGGTACGGACACCAGTACTGACACATACAAGCTTTTCATGGTCACCAGGCATCACCAAAACCCTCCCGAAGGAAGGCCCATCACACATTCTCCCGGTTCTCTGCATTACGCATCTCCCCAGGATTCGGTGCTTGGACACGGCGACAGCCGTGCTTCAGTTAGCCCGATGAGTCGACTATATGACAGAGGCGTCCATGGTGCAGGAATATTAACCTGCTTCCCTTTCGCGCACTTTCGGTTAAGAAGAGGCTTAGGACCGACTAACCCTCGACTGACGAACATCGTCGAGGAAACCTTACCCTTGCGGCGGAGCGGATTCTCACCGCTCTTTGCTGTTACTCATACCAGGATTCTTGTTCGAACGCGCTCCACTGGACCTTAAAGCCCAGCTTCGACGCACGCACGACACCTCCCTACTCATCACCCGTAGGTGTGGTGGAGTATCGGCATCCGGCTTAGCCCCGTCCATTTTCCGGGCCCGTGATCTCGACCAGTGATCTGTTACGAACTCGTTAAAGGGTTGCTGCTTCTAAGCACACCTTCTAGTTGTCTTAGACCACGGACACCGTTTGATTTTTAACACTTAGCCGGAATTTGGGGGCCTTAACTCCACGCTGGGTTATTCCCCTTTCGGACCCCAGGATTACCCCAGAGGCCCTCACTGCCCCGGATCTAAGGCGGTGGCAAATTCGGAGTTCAACAGCACACCGAGGAATTTCTCCCCCTAAATGCGCAATTGGTGCTCTACCTCACCACCTACCTCCCCGGAGGTCTGGCTGCGACCAGTCTCGGGAGGAACCAGCTATCCCCAGTCTCGATTGGACTTTCACCCCTAAACCCAGCTCAACCCAGTGATTTGCACATCAACAAGGG
>JBFILE010000157.1:0-8775 GCA_041599855.1 Thermoplasmatota archaeon | reverse complement strand
GCCCGCCCGCCCCACGACGACGACGGACGACGGACGGCCCACACCACCCCCCTCACGACGGGGGGCCAAACCGATCCGGCGTCCCGTCATCCGCGAGGCCACCCGCCGGCATTCGCCACACCCCGCCCGCCCCCCCCAAATGCCGGCCAGCCCGCCACAAACCACGCCGGCCCTCTCATCACGTTCATGTAATGAGCCGTGATTGCTCCCCCGTGGCCCCGAAGCGGCGCGCGACGCCGCGCGTGAAACGGAAACCCGACCGATTCACCATCGGTTGGCGGGAATGGGTGGACCTGCCGGACCTCGGAATCCACTCCATCAAGGCCAAGGTCGACACCGGCGCCCGGTCCAGCGCACTCCACGCCAAGAACGTCTCCGTGTTCGACCGGGACGGCGTGAAATGGGTCAAATTCACCGTCTACCCCCAACAACGCGCAAGGACGCCCCGCATCACAACCGCAGCACCCCTCCTCGAATACCGGAACGTCCGCGACAGCGGCGGCCGCGTGACGAAACGACCCGTCATCCGGATCAACGTCATCCTCGGCGGCCACACATGGCCCATCGAACTCACCCTCGTGAACCGCTCCGCCATGGGCTTCCGCATGCTCCTCGGCAGGCAAGCCGTCCGACGACGATGCCTCATTGACGCCGGTGGCTCATTTCTCGCCGGGCCCGCAAAGGAGGCCCGGCAGGAAGGCATCCAGCCCGGCACCGTCCCCGACGCGGGCCAAGCGGGCGAAGCCAGCGATTCGGAACCATCGAATCAACCTAACCCGACGGACCAAGCAGCTGCGGCCGGCCAAGCGGGCGAACGGGCCGAACCCGCAGCAGGCGCCGCGGGCTCCAACGGTGACGCCAAGGCCGCACCGTCGACGGACCCGCCCCTGACCGCCGGTCCCAAGCGGGCCGATCCCGGAGCCAACCGCGATCCCACCGAGCCGGTGAAGAAAAAAAGAAAAGGCAAACGAGCACCCGCCGAAGGCAAGGCGACCGTGCCCCCCACGTTGCATGACTCGTCCAAGACGATCCGGCGACGCAAGAACCCCCTCGAAACCGAGGAGCCGTGATCATCCTGAACATTCTCATCCTGTCCCGAAGTCCGAACCTCTATTCCACGCGGCGCCTCAAGGAAGCAGGTGACGCGCGCGGCCACGACGTCCGCATCATCGACTACCTGCGCTGCTACATGAACATCACAAGCCGCAGGCCCACAGTCGTCTACCAGGGCAAGAGCCTCGTGGACGTTGACGCCGTCATCCCGCGCATCGGGGCGAGCCACACCTTCTACGGTGCCGCCGTCGTCCGCCAATTCGAGATGATGGGCGTCCAACCCGCCAACGAATCCCAAGCCATCAGCCGCAGCCGCGACAAACTCCGTGCCCTCCAGATCCTCGCCCGCGAAGGCATCGACCTCCCCGTCACCGGCTTCGCCCACTCCACCAAGGACGTCGAAGGGCTCATCGACCTCGTCGGCGGCAGCCCCCTCGTCGTGAAACTCCTCGAAGGCACCCAAGGCATCGGCGTCGTCCTCGCCGAAACCCGCAAGGCCGGCGAAAGCGTGATCGAAGCCTTCCGCGGCCTCGACGCCAACATCCTTGTCCAGGAATTCATCAAGGAATCCAGCGGCGAAGACCTGCGATGCCTCATCGTCGGGGACCGCGTCGTTGCCGCCATGACCCGCAAGAACGACAAAGGCGACTTCCGCAGCAACCTCCACCGCGGCGGCACCGCCAAACCCGCGGAACTCACCAAGGACGAACGCGCCACCGCCATCCAGGCCGCCCAGGCACTCGGCCTCCGCGTCGCCGGCGTCGACATCCTCCGCAGCGACCGCGGACCCCTCGTCATCGAAGTGAACAGCTCCCCCGGACTCCAAGGAATCGAGCAATCCACGAAACTCGATGTCGCCGGCGAAATCATCCAGATGCTCGAAGACGGCATCGGGAAGAACCATCACCGCGGCATGGGGAAGTACTGACGCGACGAGGGCGAGGGCGGCGGCGGTGACCGCATCGAGGGCGACCCAGGGGATGAGGGCGACGGTGTCGCGGGCGTAGGAGCGACCCTTCGCGGACGCGCCCCCGCCGGACGCGACCCGGTGCGGACGCGCCCGCGGTAACCCGTCCCGGCGCGGACGCAATCCAATGCGCGTGCGTCCTGGCTTCATGCCCTCGGTTCACCGTGCTCAAGCCGGTGCAGGGAAACCGTGAAACAGCCCCGCAGCCATCGTCCCGCCATGGGCAACATCGACCTCATGGAGGACGCGTGTGCGGACCTTCCCCACACGACGCGAGCCATGTTCGGTGGCCACGGCCTCTTCGCGCCCCACGGCGGGATCTTCGCAGCCGTGGTTGACGAGGATCGACTCATCCTGAAGTTCGCGGACGAAGGCGAACGCGCCGCCTTCGCAGCCATCGGCGGCCACCCGTGGACGTACGCGGGGAAGATGACGATGAAGGAATGGCTCCTCGTGCCCGACGACCTCTACGACGAGCCCACGACACTCGCCGAATGGACGCGGCGAGCCTACCTTGTTGCGCCGCCCAAGAAGACGAAAGGAACGAAAGCGGCAGCCGGCAAATCCCCCTCGAAGGCCAAGGCCGGTGCGAAGCGACCTGCCGGGAAGAATAGCGCCAGGAAGCCGAAAAAGTGAGGCCCCCGGCGGCAGCCGGGGATCGCGCCGCGCGGCCCACGGATGCGTCTGTCATCCGTTCCAACCATGACGGGCCATGTCCACGCGACCCGCGCCAATGTCCACGGACACCCCCTCTGCCACCAATCGATCCATCTGACGATCCCGCATGACGACATCCCGGAATGCGATGGTGCCGTCGGCCCGAACCACCCGATGCCAAGGAATCCCCTGGGCACGGCCGAGGGCGAAGGCGACGAAACGCGCCGCCCGCGGCTTCCCTGCAAGGGCCGCGATCCGGCCGTAGCTCGTGACGCGACCCGCAGGAATCGCCCGAACCGCATGTGCGACGCGATCCGTGAACGATTCGTCGCGCGGGCCGTCGTGGCGTTCGCACTCCCGCATCGGGCCTGGCATCGCCGCGGCACCCCATGGCTGTTTCGAAGGCGGCACGCTGCAACGCGACGCCCGATCAAGCCGCCGATCAACAGGGCCGGTGGGTAACCGTCCACATCAAGCACGCGCTCGAATGCCACGTCGACGCCGCGTCCATGCCGCGTCCATGGCTTTCCCCCCCTGCCTGACCCTGTATGCTCCCAACGGGGCACGTGGATGATGTCCCGCTGCCTTGAGCCAGACCGGGGACGCCGGGTCAACCGCCAGCCCGGCCCCGGAATGCCGAGCCGTCAATCGGTATCCGGAATGGTGACCACGCCACCCGCCGCCGGTGAAGCCGCCATCACGGTGCGCCGGATCGGGACCGCGAGTTCGATGCCTTCCCGCGCGAACGCCTTCGTGAGTGCCACAAGGGTCCGGGTGCGCGCCGCGAACAGGCTCGCGCGCGGCACCCAGAAACGGAGCTCAAGCACGAGCGCGTAATCCCGCACCTCGTTCACGCGCACATCGATCCCGGATTCCGCCACGCGCTCCGGATCCGATTCGGCGACCTCGCGCATGACGGCCATGGCGCGGTCCGCATCCGATTCGTGGAGGATGGACACGGGTGCGTCCACGCGCCGGATGGGATTCGCGCTGTAGTTCACGATGCTGTTGGAGATGAACGTGGCGTTCGGCAGGATGACCTGACGGCCATCCCACGTCTTCATCACGGTGCTCCGAAGGTTGACGCGGACGACTTCGCCGCCCTGTCCCGCAACCTCGATGGAATCCCCCGGCATGAAGGGGCGCTCAAGGAGGATGGAGAGGCCCGCGAACAGGTTCTTCACAAGGTCCTGGGACGCGAAACCAATGACGAGGCCGATGATGCCGAGGGCGGTCAAGGCGCCGTACAATGCTCCCGTGACTCCGAGGATGCCGAGGGAGAGAAGGCCCGCGAGGATGAACGTCGCGGTGTCAAGGAGGCGGTCCAGGTGGTAGAGCGTGCGTTCGCTCATGTCGAACGCCGCAATGCGGTTGTCGAGTTCGCGGAAGAGCCGCGCATTGTAGCGGACGAACAGCAGGGTCGCGGTCCAGAGGACGATGATGCCGGCCGCCTTGCCGGCCCACGCGTTCGCAGCCCACCAGTCCGCGACCATTCCTGGCCAAGCGAGGGGGTCCATGCGTCGCCCAAGGAGTGCCGGTAGATAAACGAGGGTGGATTGCGCCAGTGATTCCTCGCGCGACGTGCAGCCAGCCGTGCGGGACCCTCGATCGAGCCTCCCCCGGCATCCAGGCCAGCGTGTGCGATCAGCAGCCCGGCTCCCCGTGCCCGTCGCATCCGATGGCGCAAGCGCAAGAAGCTTCAAAGCGGGCCCCGTGCTCCGACCCTTGCCCATGCGCGTTGCAATCCTGCCCGGCCTCGTCCTCGCCCTTGCCCTCGTACCCTTCGCGGCGGCGGAGCCCTACGGCATCCACACCAGCATCGCGCCGGGCGGCGTTGCCGTCACGTGGTTCGACGACCTTGCCGTATCGGAAACCGCGTGGGTTGCTTATGGAAACACGACGGACCTTGGAACGAACATCACGGCATCGCGGGATGCCACGGTGCCGCAATACAAGGCGGTCTACACGGCCACGGTTCCTGCCCGTGCCGGAGAACCCTTTCACTACCGGGTCGTGTCGCCGGGCGGTGAAAGCGACATGTTCCAGGCGCGGGCGCCACCTGCACGGGACGCGCCGGTCGGCTTTGTCGCATTCGCGGACCACGGCTACGAAGCCGTCGAGAGCCGCTGGATGATCGAAGCCGTCGAGAACGTCTCGGCAGACCTCACCCTCGTCATCGGCGACCTGAGCTACGCCGAAGGCAGGTCCGCCGGTTGGGACGACTGGTTTCGCCTCATCGAACCCATTGCCGCCCAGCGCCCCTTCATGGTCGCGTTCGGAAACCACGACAAGGAAGGAACGCCGGTCCCCACGCAGGATGACAGCACCCTGTACCAACAGTACGAAGGCCGCTTCGTCCTGCCCGGTGACGAATTCAACTACGTGTTCACAGCCGGACCCGTGGCGTTCGTCATCATGGATTCCGAGGACATGTGCGTGAACGCCCTTGCGACGCGCAACGTGCCAAGCTACTCGTCCGGATTCTGCCGCGCAGGCGAACCGGCGAATCCCGTGGCCCTCGAACGCCTCGAAACCCTCCTTGCAGAGGCCACCGCGACGAACGCGCGCTGGATCGTGGTCGCGCACCATCGCCCGGTGTACAGCCATGGCAACTACGGCGAGCACGAAGTCGCCGTCGCGAACTGGGTGCCGCTGTACGAGAAATACGGCGTGGACCTGGTTCTCGCCGGCCACGACCACGTGTATGTGCGCACCCACCCACTCCTCGGTGGGGCCGTCGTGGACACCGGGCCCGGGCCCTTTGCGGAAGGGGCACCCATCTACGTGGTTACCGGCGGTGGCGGCCGCAGTCTCTACACCCTGACCGACGCGCCCGCATGGAGCGCACGATCGGAAGCCGTGTTCCACTACACGCATGTGACCGCCGACGAGGATCGCATCATCGTGGAGGCACGCCGCCTCATGGATCGATCCATCCTCGACCGGTTCGTCATCGGCGCCGCGGAGCCGGACGCGACGACCACACCGAGCGGTGACCAGCCGGATGCCTCGACTCCTGCACCGGGGGCCTTGGGCGTGCTTCTCGTCGTCGCCATCGCTGGTCGGGCCGTGGGTCGCGCGGCGCGGCGGCCAGGACGCGCAGATCCGTGAGTGGCCGGCGCCGCGTCGGCGAGGCTGCCCGCGAGGGAGCAGCGCTGCGGTCCCGCCCGTCCTCCCGTCACTTGGTTGCCGCAAGGACGTCGAGGGTTTCCAATCGTCGGTAGGACCCCCAGATCGCCAACCCCACGTAGCCCACGAGGTTCGGGATTGCCCAGACCAAGGTCTCCGCGTCCGGAACCCGGGAACCGGTCAGCGCGTTGATGGCAGTGTTGGGGAACATGCGCATCGCCCAGACACCGACGTCGCCGAAGATCATCAGGATCGATGCGATGGTTCCACCGAGGACCAGGGTGGCCATGACCACGCCGATGCCGGCCCCGAGACTTCGCGTCACCAGTGTGACTGCAAAGGCCAGGATGCCCCACGTGGCCAGGGTCACGAGGGTGGCCAATGCGCGCCACGCGACAGCCCCCGGGTCCCAGCGCACGAAGGATTCCCCGGCGATGAGGCCGAGGAGGCCGGCGGCTGCGAATGCGAACATGAGGAGCGCGACGGTCAAGCCGGTTGCCAACGTGAGGAGCGTGGCGAGTTTCGCATGGACCACGTCCCTGCGGCGCGCGCCCGTCAGGAGCAGGGTGCGGAGCGTTCCGCGGGAATACTCATGGCCCATGAGAAGTGCAGCAAGGATCACGAACAGGATCACGAGGATCGATGACAGGGGGTTGCTGATGAACAGGAGCGCATCCTGCCGCAAGGCTTCCCGGAAGAACACGGCGGCGCCCCCCGGGTCGGCCGATGACGGAGTCGCAAGGAACGATCCGAACGAGAACAGGAGGAGGAACGCGAACGCCCCGAAGATCCCGGAAAGGATCCACACCGACGGCTGACGCGCGAGTTTCGCAAACTCCGCGCGGAACAGTTCGCGGACACCGGGTGCACTCATGCGGTCACCTCCGTGCCCGTCATCTCCAGGAACCGTTCCTCAAGGGCTGCCCGGGACGCCGTCAACTCGGTCACGTCGATTCCCGCTTCGATGAGGGCACGATTGACGGCGGCGGCGCGGTCGCCCTTGACCTTCACCCGCACGCGCCCGGGATCGCCAGGCAGGATCGTGACAACCGTGACGCCATCCAGTCCTTCAAGGATGCGGACGGCGTTCGCCGGATCACTGACCCTGACATGGATCTCGGGCTCCGATGACAGGACATCGTCCAATGTGCCCACGGCGCGCATCCGGCCCCGGTGGATGATGCCCACGTGGGAGCAGACTGCCTGGACCTCAAGAAGCAGGTGACTGGAGGTGATGACCGTCCGCCCGGTCCGCGCGACTTCCCGGAGCATGGCGCGGACCTCGTGCTGACCGGCAGGATCGAGGCCGTTCGTCGGCTCATCGAGGATGACCACCGGGGGATCGCCGAGGAGCGCTGCGGCAAGACCGAGGCGGCGCTTCATGCCCAGGGAATACCCCTTGTACTTCAGGTCGCCGCGGTCCCCGAGGCCGTTCGATGCAAGGAGTTCGTCCGCGGACTCCGCGGACGCACCCTTGAGTGCGGCAAGGATGCGCAGGTTCTGACGGCCCGAGAGATGCCGGTAGAATGCGGGCTCCTCGATCAACGCGCCCGCGGACGCGAGCGCCGCGGACGAAGCCGTGCGGATGTCGTGGCCGAGGATGGATGCGGTGCCGCTGTCCGGTGGAATCAAGCCCGTGAGCATGCCGAGGGTCGTCGTCTTCCCGGAACCGTTGGGGCCGAGGAATCCGAAGATGCTGCCCTTGGCCACGTCGAAGTCGACGTCGTCCACCGCGACTGTGGTGCCGAACCGCTTCGTGAGGCCGCGGATGCGTACGGCGGGGTCCACCATGTCGCGGTGGATGCCGGTGCTCCGGAATCAACTTCGCGGAACGGCGCCGCGGAGATTCCGGCGGGGCGGGTCCCGGGGGTGCCAACTTAACGGAATCGCGCGGGTCGCGAGGGGTGGGTGCGACAGTTGGGGCCCCCACCAGCCCACCCCCGGCGCGCCTGTCGGCGCCACCGGAGCCGCGAAGCGGATTCGAGGACCGGGACGTGGCGTTGGCCACGTCGGAGCGCCACAGGAGCCGCGAAGCGGATCCGAGGACACCGACGTGGGCAAACCCACGTCAGGTCGACCTGCACCCCACCCCGCCACCTGCTCCGCAGGCGGCGAAGCCGCCGAGGACAGGGACCAGCGAGCGCAGCGAGTTGGTCTCCTCCGCCTCCGCCGGATGGCGACCCCTTGCCGGACGATTTTCCTTACGTTGGCACTACCGGGCGGGTCCCGTGGTCGGGCCCCCGCGGCCGGCTTGCGGATGATCAGCTCAAGCCGCCGACCGCCGCACCCCAGATCAACGCGAGGACGCCCCAGTACCCGGCGCCCAGGGCCCACATGAGCCATCGGCGGCCTTCGAAGAACTGCGCCGTCAGCGTGCCGGGCACGTAGAACGTGATGAACATGGTGAACGCGATGGCCATGCCGCCGAGCCACCCGGGCTGGTCCACGTAGGGGCTGCCCGGAATCGCCCAATCCAGCATGAGGTCGAGAAGCACCGCGGCGATCCCCGCGCTGCCCATGCTCACCATGTAGCCGGGCATGGCTTCCTTCTGCACCTTCTGGAGGTCATCCTCCGACAACTTGTCCATGCCGACGGCGCGCATCCAGGGCTTGCCGAAGACCGGCCCGTACCAGAGCGCGCCGACGACCATGGTGGACGCCATGCATACGAGTGCCGCCCAGAGTGTGCCGAGATCGAGGGTCATGTGGCCTCGGAACGCGTCGCAGCCGAATAACAGCGGCGATTCGAGTCGGGTCCGGCCCAAGTCGGCCCGCACCCGCGTTGCGCGCATATCTGGTCGAATACGCGTTCAAGGACACGCCGTCGTTGGCCCGCACCCACATTGCGCGCATGGTGTTGCGGCGGCAAGCCCCACGGAAAATGCGCAAGCGTGCAGGGGTTGGGGGACGCTGACCCGAAGCCAAGAGGTTCCGCCTTCATCCGAGCCTCCGTAGCTCCGTTGCTCCGT
>JBFILE010000156.1:0-8825 GCA_041599855.1 Thermoplasmatota archaeon | reverse complement strand
GTGGGGAGCGCCGCGAGGCGGTGGCTCCATTGCGCGGTTCCGGTCCTGCCGTCGTACGTGGTGATCCAGAGGTCGTTCAGGTCCCCGGAGATCAACGCGAAGTCGTCGACGCCGTCACCGCTCGCATCCGGGCTCCTTGTCGGGATGGCGAATGCGCCCACCGCATCCACGGTGAACAGCGGAAGCCCGCGCGCGGTGGACAGCACCGTCACGTGGTGGATGACGGTGAGGTCCCCGAGGTACTCGGGGCGGTCGATGGTGATGTCGCCGACACCGTCCCCGTCGTAGTCGGGGATGCCGTTCAACCGGAGCATCTGCATGGTGAACACGATGTCATCGGGCGCGGCGAACGTGTACCGGGTCCAGATGCGGTGGCCGTCGGCACCGGAGAGCAGCGTGAGCGGTGTCTCCTGGGGCACGGTGCGGTCATCGTAGAGGTTCTGGAAGTTCTCGATGCCCCACCATTCAACGAGGATCACGTCATTGGCGCCGTCACCGTCCGCGTCCCCGGGCACGAGGGCGAACACGTCGCGCGGGGTCTCAAGGCTCCAGATGGGCGTGCCGTCCGCGCCGCGTACCGCGGTCATGCGGATGATGGGGTCCCACGTGAGGAGGAGTTCCTTCACGAGGAAGTCCGCGGCGCCGTCCCCGTCCACGTCCCCGAGGGTCTGGTAATCGAACGTGTAGGCACCGGGCGCGTCCTGCGCAAGGAATGTGTCGAAGTGGAGGGCGCCGGTTGCGCCGTCGAAGGCGACCATGCGCGCGTCCATGGCGTAGGGGCCGGCCACGTTCGAGGACGGGAGGCTCGCCCACTCGTACACTTCGACAAGGAGGTCCGGGATGCCGTCCCCGGTGAGGTCCCCGCAACAGGATTCATGCGTCCAGTACAGTTCCCTCACGGAGGGCGGCAATTGGTACCCTCGGTTGAAGGGTTCGATGTCGAGGGCAACGGGCAGGGTGCTGCGCACGCCGTTCGGCTGGAACGTGTCGCGGCGCCAGAGTTCCTGCCCGGTGGCGACGTCGATGGACGCGGCCCACTCGTTCGGCTGGTACGAGTACACGAACCGGATGGGGTCGTCGAAGCCCTGCGGCCGCGTGGCGGAGTCGATGTCGTTGAACACGAATCCGACACCCTGCAGGAACAGGGTGGGTGCGTCGCCGGCCTTCGTCTGGAGGATCGGGTTCACGACGAAGTTGGTGGCCACCATCGTCGTTGCGAGATCGTACTCGAATGTCCCCGTCTCGGTGACCGCCCACGCGGTGTCCCCGGTCCCCGCATCGATCATGCGGAGGGTGTGGGTGAGGGTGCTCTGGATGCGGATGATGGCCGGGTTCGTGATGGTGTACTCGTAGACGAGGATGCCGGTGGTGCCGTTCCCGAGGGGCGCGGTGCCGATGACGAAGGTCTCCCCGCACCCGAGGATCGGGGTGAGGATGTCGAGGCTGCGGTTCCAGAGGGCGTTCCCGGTGGCGCCGCTCACGCCCCACAGGTGGTGTTTGGGTCCGCAGACGGTGCCGCGGACCGTCCAGTCGAGGGCGATGTCCTGGACGCTCGATGCGGACGCGCATGTCACGTAGGAGAGGCAGTATTCGTCGAGGACGAGGTCCTTCACGCCGTCGCCGTCCACGTCCCCGGCATCATGGGTGAAGCTCAGGGTCGCGTTCTCCTCGAAGCGGCGGCGGGACTCGCCGCCGGCGGACTGCGAGGGATCAAGGCGCCCGGGGGAATCGAATCCGAGGCCGCGGAAATACCCGCGGACGAGGTCCATGTGGGCCGCAGGGGTCCAGTCGTTCCCGAGGGCAAGGACGCCCTCCACGAGGTCCGTGTACGGGTTCGCGATGAGGCTGCCGCCACCGACGGGAGCTTCCGGGGCGGCATCGGGCGGGGGAGCTGCACGCGGCGATCCTGCGAGGCGGCTCGGCCCCGTGACGGCTTCGTCGACCCGTCCATTCGCGGGGGATGGGCTGTCGCGTGCGGTGCCCGGCGCGGAACTGCTGCCTGCCGACGGTGCCGTCGCGGCATCCTGAATCGGCGCAACGGCCCCGGCAGGCACGCGTGCCACGCTGCCGATGTCGTCCGCCCCGAGCGCCTGCCCGAGGGGCACGACGGGTGCCGCAACCAGGATGAGGACGAGGGCGACGGCCAGGACGCCGGCACCGCGGCGCCGCGCAAGGAGCATGGCGGTCGCGATGCCTGCGACGAGGCCGAGTCCGATGGCGATGGGGATGCCCCAGCGGAGGGCGCGGTCCACGGCTTCCGCCGCTTCCACACCGACACGGTGGGGCTCGAAGATGCTTGAGGTGGGGGCGCTGCCGAGGACGCCGGGGGTGATCCAGCGCGCGTCACCCGAGGCGTTCGCGACACCGACGATGGCGACGACCTCGTTGAACCGCTGGAGGCTGAACACCTGCATGTTCACGGCAAAGCCCGTCATGGCGTCCACATCCGCGCATCGTGCGCCGAGGGTGAGGACGTCCACGCCGCTTGAGGCGGCGCGCGGGGCCGGATCGTTCCAGACCGGGTGCCGCCACATCTGCTCACCGGTGGCCGCATCGAAGCGGGTCACGTCGAGGCGCCGGCCGTGGCCCGTGAGAACGGTAAGGCTTGCGCCGTCGCCGCCGCATCCGAGGACGCGGCCGTCCGGGCCCCACGCATCGAGGGTCCGGAGGACCTTCCCGTTCGCGCCCGAGAGCACATCATAGGAATGGTGCTGGGCGGCAAGGAGGATCTGGTTCTGTGCGGTGGGGGGCGCGTGCTGGCTCGGGGTCACCGGGTCCCGGAGGCCGTCGCCGTCCGCATCCACGGGCGCGAGCGCATCCCGGTACTGGCCGATGGCCATGTGGTAGCCGAGGTACGAGTTCTGCGAGAACCGCTTCTCGTACGACCACTCGACTCCGCCGTCTGCGCCGTTCAGGACACCGATGCGCACGAACTTCGGAGGGAACCGTCCGCCCTCCGGCGGGAAGGTGGGCACGTCCACCGTCCCGAAGGCGACACGGGGCACGCCGTCCACGGCGCCGATGACGTCGAGGAATCCCCAGCCTTGCTGGCGCACGTCCCAGAGGACGCGGCCATCGACGCCGGACAAGGGGATGAAGTGGGTGAGGAATTTCCCGTTCGGACTGGACGCGAGCGCATCCTCCTCGATGAGGTACATGGCGACCGGGTCGGCGCGCCCGTCCCCATCGATGTCGCCGACGATCGTGGTGTGCGTCCACGTGAGGTGCTCGAAGCTCTCCTCGATGGGCGGAGCAGGACTTGCCGCGAGGGGGTCGAGGATGACGGTGGTCCAGACACTTGCGCCGGTCCCGTCGGTTTCGCCGGCCAGCGCGGTCACGCGCATGCCGCGGCCGAAGCGGTACATGGGCTCCCCCGTGATGGGGTCCTGCGCCTGGGACCCGCGCGGGTTCGTGATGGTGAGCTGATCGAGGACGATCTCGGGTTCCGCATCCCCTGCAAGGTCCGCGATGCCGCCGATCCACGTGAGGTTCGTCACGTCCGCATCACTGGAATACGGGAGGTCCCGGCGCCAGAACAGGCTCCCGGTCAATGCATCCCGGAGGTCCACGTGCTCCGTGATCTTCGCGTCCGCCGTCCAGAAGGCGTCGCTCAGGAGTTTGGGCTGGCGCTCCGTGACCTTGGTCTCCGTGAGTTCAAGGGCATCACGCACGTACGTGAATTCCAGGTCCGTGGTCTTCGCCACGACCTTCGGCCCGCTCGCACTCGTGTACGTGGTGAATCCGGTGGGGAATTCCCGGATGACGACGACGGTCGCGCTCCGCGTCGGGTCCTCCTCGATGGCGTACGTGCTCGTCCACGTCTCCCGCCAGATGCGTGCGCCATCGACGCCGGAGACAGCGGTGAGACTCACGTCGAAGAACGTGACACTGGGGCGGCCCCAGAGGGGCGCGGAGATGCGCTGCGCTGTCACGTACGAGAGGGTCACGAAGTCGCAGACGCCATCGCCGTCGAGGTCGCTTGCGGGGGCGAAGGAGTTCGGCGGGTTCGGGAACGGGTTCCCTTGGCGCCGGTAGTTCACCTCACCCGGGAATACGAGGTCTGCGAACCACATGCCGGGGCCCGTCCACAGTTCCTCACCCGTGGTGCCGGAGATGGCGCGCACGCGGCTCGGTCCGGAACTGTCGAACGGAGGTCGGAGCACGTCGAATTCGTTGGCGACAAGATCCGGGACGCCGTCGCCATCGAGGTCGCACGTGACCCGGTAGTCCCGGTACGTCAACCCCGGGGGGTAGGACCCGCGCGCCACCGCAGCGCTTCCCGGCGGGAGGGCGCCCTGACGCTCGAACTGGGCGATGAGGGCGCGCGTGATTCCCCCGTCCTCGAGGAATGCGGTGGGGAGGGTGAGGAGGTGTTCGGCGGCGGCGTCCATGAACGCGGGCCCGGCGAACCCCGAATCGGGCACGGGCCCGGCGGACCCGGCCACGCTGGCGAATGCCGCGGGATCGGCAGGGGCCGCGGATGCGGCGGCAGGGGCCGGAATGAGGGTTGCCGCGAAGAGGGCGATGAATACGAATGCAATGACGGGACGGGACGACATGAGGATCGGTCTCGGATAGGGGATCGGGATGGGCGCGGGTGGTGCGCCAAGGCGCACCCTGCATTGCGCGGGGGATATCGGTTGTGGTGGCAGGGATGTCCAAGCCTTCGTCGGGCGGGTCGGCACGGGCGCCGGGGGCAAGGCCCCCGGCACGGGACCGCACCCTACATGGTCGGGGGAAGGAAGTCCACGTCGGTCACGGATTCCTGGCCGACCACGACGCCCGCCTCGGCATCGAGGTAGCCGCTCATGGTGACGGCGCTCACGACCTCGAACCCGACGTCGCTTCCGGCCGGGAACAGGATAGCGTCCCGGCCGCTGTTCGGGCAGCCGCTGGACCAGCGCAGGGTGACGGGGTCGGTGCCCGTGGGCCGTTCGAGGACGTTGCCGTAGAGGCCGCGCGTCTGTTCCCCGTGGTCGCGGACGACGACGGCTTCCGGCCACGACCCGCCCACCGGGCGGATGGTGAACGTGGAATCCGGGATGTCGGTCCAGCTGCACACGGACAGGGTTTCCAGCCCGTAGTAGTTGTGCGGGTACAGCTGGTTCTTCTCCGGGCACGTGCGCGTGGTCGCGTCGAAGTCCGGGGATTCCGGATCGCACACGGGTCCGATGTATCCGTCGCCGTTCGCGTCCTGCCAGAGGACGAGGGTTGCGCTGAAGGTGAGCCAGATGCCGGCGGTCCGGTGACCGCCTGCGCCCGAGGCGTAGGGATCGAGGTACGAATCGTAAACGACGCCCATGCCGGCGCCGCACCGCACGCGCTCCGCGTGGTCCACGCTCGTGCCGGGCACCTTCGCGTACGCGCCGACGCACACGGAGGACCGCGGCTGCACGTCGAAGAACAGGTGGTATCCGTTGCCCGGCGCATAGCCCGGATATTCGTTGAAGGACCCGGCCATGTCGCCGACCCCGCCGTAGAATGCCCGGCCCTCGAAGTCGTCGAGGACGTGGTTGGGCTCGCGCGGGGTGCGGCCGATGTACGTCCCGTGTGCCTGACGTTCAAGGGAGTTCACGTCCTCAAGGGAATCCTGCACCATGTCCACCGTGTCCACCGCCTGGATGAGCAGGGGGGCCACGGTCTCGCGAAGGATGAGCCCGATCAGCATGTCCGGGACCGCATTCGCCTGGTCCGCGGTGCGCAGGGCCGCGGTCCACAGGGATTCCAGTTCCGGGCTCACGGCCTCGTACCGGTCCACGTCGATGAGGGCGGCCGGGTCGTTGAGGTCGTAGGTGAATTCGCCGCCGACGACGGGTTGGGCGCCCGCGATGGCCAGCGTCTGAAGATGATACAGGAGGGGCGCGTCGTACGTGGTGCGCACCCACGTGCCGACCCAGCCCTGCTCCCCGTTCTGGCGACTCGTGCGGTCGATCAGGGGATTCGGGATGGGCCGGGATTCATTGCCCCATGCGCTGAACGAGATGCCGGTGCCGGCGCTCGATTTGTACTGGGGCACGGTGTACGTCTGGATGCCGACGGCGGTCGCGCCGCTCCCGATGCCGCGCCAGATGAACTCATCCGCCGGGCACGGTCCACCGCATGCGTCATCGTGGACGTCATCGATGGCGCCGTTCAGGTTCCCGTCCTGCCAATGGCCGTACCACGCGCTGTAGTGGTGACCGCCGGGGAGGAGGAGGTCCGAGCGCCCAATGGCGGCTTCCCCGGCGAATCCGGGGTACACCACGGGGCCCGGCGCGAACAGGTCCGTGGAAGACGTGCCGCCGTAGTTCCCGAGACGCATGTCGAGGAAGAGGCTGCCGTCACCCGGCTCGCGGCCCGCCGGAACGACGCGGTTCGCGCGACCGTCAAGGGCGCTTCCCGGGACGGACATCACGGCGCCGTCATCCTCGCGGGTCTCTCCGACATCATCCTGGAGCCCTTCGTAGTAGAAACTCCAGTGGGTCGCGGCCGCAGGTGCGGCCAAAGCGACGACGAGCGCGAGCACTCCGAGACGAGTGAACATGTGGTGAGCCTCCCATGAGCGGCCGGCAACCGGCGCCCCTGGTCGGAAGGCGGGTCACAAGGCTATGGTCTTTTGCCCGGACGCGGGCGGGGGGAATGGTCGGGGAGGAACATGTCCATGCCCGCCGCACCGGATCCCCACGTTTTATCGCAGCCGCGCACCCTCGCCGCGTCGTGGCGCAAACCCGCCCCTCCGTCCTGCCCGTCGCCTTCGTGGCAGCCATCGGCATCCTCACCATCGCATCCTTCGTCCCGCCGACGAACGCGATTCTCGGCGACGCCGTGTGGGATCCCATCCGCGCCCAGCTCGACCCCGGGAACCCGGCCCTTGCCGCGGAATACTCGGCCCTGTCCCTTGCCGTCTGGGGCGTCCTTGCGGCCCTCGGCCTCGGCGCCTACTGGGAACTCGCCCAGCGGCGCCCCGATGCCCTCGAACCGCGCACGCGCACCCTCCTCCTCGCGGCGCCCCTTCTCGCGTGGGGCCCCATCGCCCATGCGCTCCTCGCCGAGGATGCCCTGCCGGATCACGCGCGCCTCCTTGCGACGGAACCGGTCGTGTACGCGACCGTCGCCGCGCTGCTATTCAGCGCGGGCATCGCAGGCCACGCCCTGCGCAACCGCCCGGGCCCCGTGGCCATCGTCGCGAACGGCGCCTTCGCGGGCGTGCTGTCCATGCTCCTGCACACGGACGCTGGATGGGGCGTCCTCGCCGCTGCCATCGTTTCCGCATTCGCCGCTGCCGCAGCCGTCCACCTCCGTGGAATCCGGGGCCGCGATGCCGGCATCGCTGCGCTCGGGGCCGCGCTCCTCACGGCTGCCGGCGCCCAACTCATCATCCTTGCCGAGCCCACGGCGGTCCGCGCCGTCGGAACCGTCCTCGCCCTCGCCCTCGGCCTCGCCGTCCTCGGCTGGGGCACCACGCGCGTCGTCGCCAAGCGCGCGCCGGGACTCGCCCTCGCCACCGGCGCCCTCGGTTTCGCGTGCTTCGCGGGCCACGCCCTCGACGCCTCCACCACGTGGCTGGGCGTCGTCGATCCCTTCGGATGGGGACTCGGCGCGTTCAGCGAGAAGAATCCCGTGAGTGCCGCCCTCCTTGCACCCGCCATGGGGCTGCCGTTCATTGCGGCAAAGCTGCTCCTGCCGGCGGTCGCGCTGTACGCGGCCGGCGACGTGGTGCGGGAGGACGCGGGTGAAGGCGATGGGGGGCTCGGGGAAAGCGGGGCGGATGACGAGGACGCGGCAAACGCGCGGGTGGAGGCGGAGCAGCGCGCACGGGAGCGCCACGGGCTGCGCCTCCTCATCGCATTCGGCATCTTCGTCCTCGGCTTCGGGCCCGGGGCGGCGAACCTCGCGAGGATGGCCGTCACGTTCTGAGGATGGTCGGGCCGGGGCTTCCGGGAATCTTGTGTGACCTCCGGAGCCGACGAGTGAACGGGTGTGCCCTCACCCGTTCGCGCGTCCGAGAACGGGTGGGGTCCCACCCGTTCCGTGCCCGCTTCCCGACATCACGTGACGTCCGCATCAGGTGCCTTGCGCGCGGCGCGCTGGCGGGCCTTGCGGCTCGCCGTCCTGTCGAGCGATTTTCAGTGACATCCGGAATCGCCGGGGGAACGGGTGTGCCCTCACCCGTTCGCGCATCCGAGAACGGGTGGGGTCCCACCCGTTCCGTGCCCACTTCCCGACATCACGTGACGTCCGCATTCCCCCGCCCGACCGCTCCCGCCCTCCCTTGTCACCGCGTCACCGCCCCACCGCCCCTCCCGAAGCGTTTACGCCGGAAGCCGCCTCATGCATCGTCGTTGACGCGCGACCCCACCCCCCGCGAGAAGGAGCGGAAACGCTCCCTCGACATGCTGGCAGGCCTCCTCGGCGGCAAGCCGCTGCCCCAGGACACGACCCCGGATTCCGAGGCCCGGTCGTCGCTGCCGCAGCAGCACCAGCCTGCGCCCCGGCGCGGACCCGTCATGGGTGCCGAATCCCAAGCCGCGAAGCGCGAGGCGAAGCTCCGCGAACTGGAGGCGCAGGAGATGGCGCGCGCCCGCGCCGCCGGCATCGCCCGCGGGGGCCGCCCCACGGACCCCATGGTGGAGGGGCGCCTCGCGAAGCGCGAGGAGGAGCGGCGTCTTCGGGAACGGCGCGAGGGCGAACTCCACCGCGCGACCGGTCTTCGGCCGCGTCACTGGGTCCCGGAGGATGACATGCCGGCGGGCGTGTACCGCGCCCGCGGCACGGCGGAGCCAAGTGTGGATGCGCGCGTCCGGGGCGTCCTTGGTGAGAAGCCCGCGGAGAAGGCGGGGCGCGCG
>JBFILE010000155.1:0-8829 GCA_041599855.1 Thermoplasmatota archaeon | reverse complement strand
GTGGGCGGGCGGGCGTCGTCCGTCGTCGTCCGTCGTCGTCCTTCGTCCTCGGGCGGGCGGGTAGACGGGCGTCGTCCAGGCGCGCGCAAGCGGACGGGCGCCGTCCACGCACAGGTGGGCGGGCCGGCGGAAGCGCCCGCGCGCACCGCGCGCTCGCATCGGCCCACGCCGAGCCGCGCCGCCTGACCGGCCAAGTACGCCACCCGTCGATCGCGCCTGCCCCAGCGCAACCTCCATCAGCGAGCACGGGCGTCGCCCTCCCATGCGCGTCCTGCACACGTCCCTCAATGTCCGGGACATGGAGCGGAGCATCCGCTTCTGGACGGAGACCCTCGGGTTCAGCCTCGTGCGCCGCCGCGAGATCCCGGAGAATGATGCCGAGATCGCCTTCGTCCAGCCCCCCGGCGGCGGCAGTGAGATCGAGTTGAGCCATTGGCGCACGTGGACGCCGGACGAGTACGTGGACGGCACCCTCTTCGACCATGTGGCGCTCGGGGTCGACGACGTGGAGGGACTCGTGGCACGCCTCGCCGAGGAAGGCGTCACCATCGCGAAGGAACCGTACCGGCTGTCCGGCGGCAGCGGCGTCATCGCGTTCATCCTCGACCCCGACGGCAACTGGATCGAACTCATTGAGAGGAAGGCCTGAGCCCATGACGCCCGCAGCCGATCGCGCGTCTCGGCCGCGACGCACCCTTCGTGCCTTTGTCGTGGTGATGGCCATCGCCCTTGCCGGCTGTGTGGGTCCGTCGGGGGAGCCCCCGGGAACCGGGGATGACGCGGTGGCGCCTCCGCCGCAGGAGCCGGCCGGCACCTGGTTCCTGGCTGGCCCCGACGCCCTGGGTCCCGATGCGCCCACGGGCGACGTCCCCGACCGCATCCCGGTCGCGAGCTTCCCCCGCACGTGGGGTGCGAGGGACGGGTTTCCCACGTTCACGGGCGCGCCCTTGGAATCGGATTCGGGGCTCCGGATCACGGGCGGCAACGTGACCTTGTTCGCGGAGCCGCGGGGCGTGGCGCTGAGCACGACGCGCTTCGTGGAGTGGATCGCGTATGTGGGCGCGCCCGGCTTCCCGAACGCAGCCGGCGTCATCCGGGCCGAAGCCGTGCACATGCAGGGTGAGGTCCGCGAGATCACCATCCCGATCGCAGTTCCCGCCGGCGGGAGCGTGGTCTTCGCGGGCGAACCGATCCAGGTCATCGTGTTCCCGGTGCAGACGCAGGATGATGCGGCGGACCCGGTGACCCTCGACCTTCTCGTGAACGCGCGGGCCACCGATGCCCGGGTGGTGCTCGAGACCGCACCTTGGAACAGCAGCATTGTGGGAATCGAGGGCCAGCCGATCCACGCGGAGGGCTCGTTGACGGGCTCGGCGTATGCGGGGGAGCGGGAAGGGTTCTCGTCGCGGACGCACCCGTTCGACCTCCCCGATGACGCCATCGGATTCGTCGCCCGGCTCGATGCCACGGAAGGTGCGCCGTTCCCGGACCTCGACCTCGCCATCCTCGGTCCGGACGGATCAGAGGTCGCGTCCAGCGGGACCCCCTATTCCAGGGAGGCGGTGCGAGTCGTGGGGCCCGGTTTCGCGACGTACGGCAGCGGTGGGCCATGGGCTGCGAAGGTGGCGGCGTACGGCGCCGTGGTGGCGCAGTACACGCTGACGATCACGCCGCTTCTCGCCCCGTCGGTGGCGGAGGCGGCTGGGCCATGACCCCGACAGGTGGCGTGATGCGCCAGTACCGGGCGCTCACTTGACGAGGGGTTCCGAGCTGCCCCACATCTCCTCGAAGGCCTTGCGGGCTTCGCGGGCGAGGACCGGGTCCTGCACGTATACGGATCCGAGGATGTCCACGGGGCGCGCGGGGTGCTGCAGGACCATGACGACCGCGTCCTTGTCGATGACGTGGAAGGCCGGCCGTCCGGGGTCCGCGAGGCGGAACCGCCGCACGTTCTTCGGGGTCGCAACGGCAAGGACCCACGCCTGTGCGGCTTCGCGGTCCTGGCTGCTTGCCCCGACGAGGAACCGGTACGGGACCGGTCGGGTCGACAGGTTCTGACGGACTTCGCGCATCATCTCGAGGACCTTGCCCTCATGCTCGCCGACCGGCGAGTCGGACGGGCCTCCGGAGTTGAGGGCGCGCAGGAATTTCCCGAAGGATCCCGTGATGTCCACGTAGATGAGGGATTCCTCGGTGGCTTCGGCGACCTTGCGCAGGTGCTTGGCGGCCATGTCCTCCCAGCCGACGGCAACGCTCCAGAATGCGCTGTCCTTCGTGGGCACGCGGGATCGTGCGCCGAGGCGGCGTTCCAGTTCCGGCAGGACGCGGACGAGGTCCTCGAACTCCCGCTTCTTGTTCTCCTTCAGGGCGGCGAGGGCGTGGGAGACGTCCCGTGCCATGAACTTCCGGGGCCGCGTGGCCTGGATCTCGACGAGGCCGAGGCTTTCGAGGCGGGTCATCGTCTCGTAGATCTTGGATGTGGGGACGCCGCTTGCGCGGGAGAGGTCCTTTGCCTCGGCAATGCCGCGGGAGAGGAGCGCGAGGTAGGCTTCGGTCTCGTACTTCGTGAGGCCGAAACTTTCCAGAAGGGTGCGCTCGTCCACGGCGAGCCCCATGGGCTCGGCGGGCGGATTGTCGTCGGGCCGGCGGACGCGGAATCCGCTGGAATCCGGACTCATCAGGGGTCGATACCGCCTCCCCCTCATTAGTTTTCACTTTTTGGTGGGAAAAATCGACCCTTCCGGGCGTTTTTTCACTCCGGATGGTAGTTGCAAAACAGAAACGGCTTTCCTCCGAGGGCGCTCCCCATGGCTCATGATGAACGGCACCGGGACGCCCCTGCGCGTCCAAGTCGACCTGAAGCGCCGCATGGCATCCGAATGGGATGCGATCCGGGCCAGCCAGGGGCCGGCGATCCTCGGCCTCGCGCTGGCGGCAATCCTTGCCGCCCTGCATGCCCTCGGGCAGTAGGACGAAGCCATTCATCATTCCGAAGCATCCCAGCCTCCTCAACAGCCTCCCCAATCTACCGGGATGCTTCGGCCCTCCTTCTCCACATCTCGGACGTTCCACGGACCCCGTGGGCCATCGGCTAGCTGTGTTGCCCGGGCTCCCGGGAAATGCCGTCGGACCCGACCATGTGCCAGCGGCCTTGGCCCGCATCCCCGCGGGGCCGCAACCGCCCCGCCCCGCGGCACGGTGTTGCGCCCGGAATCCATTGCCGCTTCAGGCCGTGACCTTGCGCTGGAACGCGCGACCAAGGGCCGCCCCGCCGATGATGTTCGAGAACGCGTACATGGCCGGCAGCATCGTGTTCCCGACGAAGCAGATTCCAGCGAAGGCCCCCCAGGTGACGCGCGATTCAAGGACTGCGCGCTTCAGATCCTTCTTCGGTCGGCGTGCCATGGCGCGACTGGCTTCAATGTCGGCCACGGCCTGCTCGTGGAGCGCCCGCAATCGCGCCTCCAGTTCCTGCGCGTTCGCCGGTGGCGCCACCGCGGGCGTCTTGCCCAGATCGAGTTTCCGGATCCGGTCCCGGACCTCCTCGACGCTCAGGAAGGTCAGTCGGGACAGCAGCCGGGCTTCCTGGTTGATCTGCGCCTCCGTGGGTGGCTCCGCCACGGTCCGGGACGAGTCGAGCAGAATGTCGAGGTCCCGCCCGAGCGGCCCCTCTTCGAGTTGACGCATCACCCGATCGAACGTGCCGTCCAGTCGTCGCCGCGCCATGTCCACCGTGGGCGTGGCCCGGGCGAATTCCCGGTAGGCCTTCTCAAGCGTTCGCAGGTCATGCGCAAACCGTTCGATCCGGGGCGTCATCATGCGGCCACCGGATTCTCGGGTCTCGATCCCGCCATGCTTGAAGGTGACCACCCCATGTCCGATCCGGGCGCCACACGAAAGGGGAACCGGGGCCCATGTCGGACCGAGGTAGGCAGGGGGACGCGGAAGGCGGCCAGCGCGGCCGCAAGGGCGGCCCCGACGCGGCCGGGTTCACAACCCGACGCTCATCGAAACCCCGTTCGTCGGCATCTCCACGAGTTCGATGAGCAGCCCCAACGTGTCCTTGGGGTGCAGGAACATGATCTTCGCGTTCTCGGCGCCCCGGGTCCATGATTCCCCGAGGGTGCGTACGCCGTTCCCGCGGACGTGGACGATGGCGGCGTCGATGTCGGCAACATGGAGGGCGATGTGCTGGATGCCTTCGCCGCGCTTCTCGATGTGGCGGGCGATGGGGCCGTCGGGCGCGGTGGACTCCAGGAGTTCAAGCTTGACTTCGCCGACCGGGTGGAAGGCGATCTTCACCTTCTGGTCGGCCACCTGCTCCTCCTTGGACACGGGGAGTCCGAGGACGGACTCGAAGAACTTCGATGCCGCCTGAAGGTCCGCGACGGCAATCCCGAGGTGTTCGATCCGCGTCACCTGGATGGTCATGGCCACGGTAGGCACCCGCCGGTTCTTGACCCTATGCGGTGGCCGCGCCGCCCGTGCGGGAAGGGCGGGTGCGGTCACGGCGGCGGCCGCGTATCGGCGCGCCCGTCGATGGCGTCCGCGAGGAAGAAACCCGCCTCGAACTCGCGGACCGGGTCCTCGGCGAGGGCACTCATCGGATCATCGTCCGCCCGCGGCGAAAGGTCGCGGCGGACGATGCGGAGGGATCCGAAGAACAGGCCCCCTACCGTCAGGCCGGCGCCGATCGCGTAGAACACCACCGTGGGTCCGAAGTACTCGATCGCGGGACCCGCCACGAGGAGTCCGAGGGGTGTCGCGAGGAGCACGAGGGTGATGAACGTGCTGAACACACGAGCCCGCATCCCGTCCGGCGTCCATTCCTGGAGGCGCGTGATGAACAGGATCTGAAGGCTGGAATAGAAGAACCCGATGATGGCCCATGCGACGATGCCGATCCACGGGCTGATGGGGGTGAACGGGATGGCGAAGAACGGGAGGCTCGGACCCACGAAGAGGAGAACGAGTCGAGGGCCCCGGAAGAGCCGCGGAGCGAAGCGCGTGTACAGGAGGGCGCCGGCGAGGGCTCCTGCGCCGAAGCTCGCGAGCATGAAGCCGAGGAGGAGCGGGGAGTCGAGGACGCGCTTCGCGTACGCCGGGAGGAGCACATCGAGGGCCGGTGTGAAGAGGAAGCTCATGGTCACGGCGAATGAGATGGTCACGAGGAGCGTGGGGTTTCCGCGCACGAACCGGAGACCTTCCGCCATCTCGTCCATGAGCCTGCCCGTGCGGGGCGGATCCGTGCGCGGCCGCGGACGTACTGCGGAAATGGCGATGGCGGCCACCCCGAATGATGCGGCATTCACGAAGAGGGGGATGAACGGCCCGTAGGCGGCGATCAGGCCGCCGCCGATGAGGGGGCCGGTGACGCGCGCGGATTGCAGGCCGGCCTGGACGGCCGCGTTCGCGCGGGCGAGGCTGCGGCGGCCGGGGTCCACCACCCGCGGGATGAGGGCCATGAGCCCGGAATGGTAGGGGGCGAGGAAGACGCCCGTGACGAAGGCGAGGGCGACGAGGCCGGTGAAGGACAGGTGGCCCATCGTATGCAGGAGGGGGATCGACGCCATGGCCGCACCCTGACCGAGGTTGCACACCATCAGAAGGCGTTTCAGATCGACGCGATCCGCGAAGGCGCCTGCCGGAATCCCGATGAGGACCAACGGCAATGTGAGGGCGGCGATGACCACGCTCGCAAGGGCTACGGACCCCGTCGTTTCGATGGCGAACCATGGAACGGCAACGTACGCCATCTGCGTCCCCACCTGGGACACGGTCTCACCCGCGACAAGCGCGTGGACGGACCGGAACGGGCGACGAGCCATCGGGCGCGCAACATCGAGGGGTCATAAATACATCCGGAATGGACCCGGAAACCAGGCCGAACGGGTCGGGCATCCTGGGCGACATGGACGGCGCCCGACCACATCAATGGGGTCGCACGGACGGGTTCAGACGGAGACCCGCACGATCGAAGAGGCCTGAGACTTCGGATCGTAGATCGGCCCTGGAGATTCGAGGATCGGTCAAGCTGAGGGGCGGCGCGAAGGGCCGGAACCTGCTCGCGTGGACGCCCCATGGACCCCTCCGGGACTCGAAGAGGATTTAAACCGAGCCAGCGTCACCCCATTCGGCATGTGCCGGGCCTCCGCCTCCACGTCGGCAGTCACCCCCGCCTAGCCTGTCGCCCGACCCGCGGGCGTCCCTCACTTTTCCAGCATGGTGATCCCTTGAGTGAACCGAAAAAAGACTCGGGCAAGGACCGGGCGCGATACGAGTTCAAGCGCGCCCTTGAAGAACTCCGCGAAGCCCGCGGCAGCGCGACCCAGCTCATTTCGCTGTACATCCCGCCCGGGACCCAGATCCACGAAGTGGTTGCCCAGCTGCGCAACGAGTACGGGCAGGCCCAGAACATCAAGTCGAAGGCCACCATGAAGAACGTGACCTCCGCCCTTGAGAGTGCCATGCAGGCGCTCAAGAACTTCAAGGACCCGGGGGAGCACGGACTCGTCGTGTTCGTCGGCGCGAAGAGCGTCGGCGCGAACCAGACGCGCATGGTGCGGCACGTGATCGAGCCGCCGCTCCCGATCACCCTGCGCAAGTACCACTGTGATTCCAGCTTCTTCCTCGAGCCCCTGGAGATGATGCTCAAGGAGCACAACAACTACGGCCTCATCGTCCTCGATCGGCAGGAGTCCACCATCGGGTTCCTCCGCGGGCAGGCTGTCCAAACGGTCACCAACATGCAGAGCATGGTGCCGAACAAGCACGCGAAGGGCGGTCAATCCGCCCGCCGTTTCGAGCGGATCACGGAGGAGGTCGCGGACAAGTGGTTCCAGAAGATCGGTGAGATCGCCACCGAGATCTTCATGCCCGAGCATGAGAAGGGCGAGTTGAAGGGCATCCTCGTCGGCGGCCCCGGACCCACGAAGGAGTACTGGGCGGACGAAGGGTATCTGCACCACGAGTTGCAGAAGCGCATCCTCGGCGCGCCGATCGATACCGGGTACACGGACGAGTACGGCCTTCGGGACCTTGTCGGGAATGCCCACGCACTCCTGAAGGATCTCGGCCTCACGGAGGAGAAGGACCTCCTCCAGCGGTTCATGCGCGAGCTTGCGAAGACCGACGGCGGACTCAGCGCCTACGGGGAGGAGGAGGTGCGCCGCACCCTTGAGATGGGCGCCGTCGACATCCTGATCCTGAGCGAGAAGCTCCGCAAGTACCGCGTCACGGTCGGATGTTCCCACTGCGATTTCGGCAAGGTCGACACGACCCCAAACCCGGATTTCTTCGCAAGCCGCCTCGGCCGGTGCGAAAACTGCCCGAACGGCGAGCTTGATGTCGTCAAGGAGGACGACGTCGTCAGCGAGTTGAGTGAACTCGCAGAAAGCATGGGCTCGAACGTGAAGATCATCAGCGGAGCCAGTGACGAAGGCGACCTCCTCCACAAGGCCTTCGGCGGCATGGCCGCCATCCTCCGCTACAAGGTGTGAGGCGGCGGCAGTCGCGTTGCTGCCGGCATGACGGGCCCTGCAGCGCGCCGCGGGTCGCCGGCCCCGCTGATCCGACTTGTGGCGCCGCCCCGACCGGCGACACCGCGCAGCACGGGTGCGCGGTGGCACGACCCCGGCCCGCCCTCCGCGTGCGCGGCCACGGTCGCAGACCCCGCGTCCTTGCGGTCCGATCCGTGCCACTTATGCCCGGTTCCCGGCATGCCCCGCCCCATGGAATGGCCGGTGCGGATCGATTTCAAGGTCCCGTGGCGCGACCTCGATGGCGCGGGGCACGTGAACAACGCGAACTACTTCAGCTACTTCGAGAGCGCGCGGGCGAAAACGCTCCAGGCCATGATGGGTGTGAAGGATCCCCGGAATTTCGGGATCATCCTCGCGCGCACCGAATGCGACTTCATCTCTCCGGCCACCATGGACGAGGTTCTCGTTGTGGAGGCCCGACCCATCCGGGTGGGGCGCACGTCATTCGCCTTGGCCTACGAAGTCCACGAACGTTTGACAGGCCGTGCAGTGGCCAAGGGCACGAGCATCCAGGTGATGTTCGACTACGAGAAGCAGGCCACGTACGAGGTACCTGAAGAAGTTCGCGCCGCCTTGACATCGGGAATCGCGCCGGCATCCGCCGACGCTGACGCCACGCGCCCCTGATGACAATCCCCTTCCCTCCACTTCCGGGATCGAGCTGTTCAACTGGCGTGACGAGAGGGCGGCGTCACCGGTGAAGGGACCATGCCGCCTTTACAAGGCGACGTCCATCCGCTGCCCGTGGCGTTGGGTTTCGGTTTCGCGCTCCTATTGGCGGGCCTCGTCGTCCTTGCATCCATGGTCACGCTTTGGGGGATCAGCCTGATCCTCAGGGACTCCAGCATTGTCGACGTCTTCTGGGGGGCCGGCTTCGTCCTTGTCGCATGGATCGTCGCCGGGGTCACCGACGGTACCGGGGCCCGCCGCGCCATCATCATTGCACTCGTCACCCTCTGGGGCGTTCGTCTCACGACGCACCTGTATCTCCGCAACCGCGGGAAGGGCGAAGACCCGCGCTACGCGCGGTGGCGGGAAGCGGCTGGCCCGTCATGGTGGTGGAAGAGCGCCTTCAAGGTGTTCCTCCTTCAGGGGGCCGTGATGCTGGTCGTCATCGCGCCGGTCGTGGCGGCCCTTGCAAGCCCGGCCCCGATCGGCATGGTGGATATCCTCGCAATCCCCGTGTGGGCCGTCGGGTTCGTGTTCGAGACGGTTGGCGATTGGCAGCTTGCGCGATTCAAGGAGGAGGCGGCGAACAGGGGCCGGCTCCTGACAACCGGTCTCTGGC